>JAJRRS010000066.1 GCA_024279275.1 Planctomycetota bacterium
ATCGGTTCGTGTGTTTGGATATGCATGGCGTGGACCTCCGTGTCGTGAAGGCCACATCATCGCACCAACCCACCCATAGCGCAATGCCTAACATGCGCCGTACATGCGCGCTGGGATTAAGATGAAGGCGTATAAGAGGGGCGCTAAACCGCAAGCGTGGGAGGGGGAGCCGGTCGTGGCCGACCGGGCTAAACGGGGATCGGGGCGGTGTGCCTGGGTTGTGGGGACCGGATACCCGAGCCTTCGCTGCGCTCAGACTCGGCGTTGGGGTTGGGGGTGATTGAATTGAAATGAGTAGGGAGGCGTTATGGGTTTTTTTATAGGGAGACGGCGTAGCCGAGGACGGTGTAGATGAGGTAGATGGCGACGAGGGGGGCGCCCATCCATCTTGAGAAGTGGCCGATGCGTGTGGCGCGGAAGATGTAGATGCGGAAGAGGGTGAGCATCAGCAGCATGACCGGGATGTGGAGCCAGAGGAAGATCAGGGGCTGCGCGGTGCCGGGTTCGGTGATGGGCAGGGGTTTGGCGAGTGATGCTGCGCCGATGACGAAGAGGACGTTGAGGATGTCTGCGCCGATGACGTTGCCGACGAGTAGTTCGGGGTGTTTTTTTCGGATGGCGGTGATGCCGACGACGAGTTCGGGGAGTGATGTGCCGAAGGCGACGAGTGTGGCGGCGATGACAGCTTTGGGTACGTGCCAGTGTTCTTCGGCGACTTCGCTGACGGATGAGACGAGCATGTCGCCGGAGACGATGACGATGGCGAGGCCGAGAAGTCCCATGAGGATGAGTCTGGTGACTGGCTCGGATGCGTCGGGGATGTGTTCGATGTCATCAGACAAGGGCTTGCCGAGGTCGGGTTCGCGGGCGTTGTGTTGTCGGCTCCACTTGACGGACATGACCATGTAGATGACGAGCAATGCAATCAGGAGTGCGCCGATGGGTCGGCCGAGTTGCGCCTGGTCGCCGTGCATGGCGTAGAGGCCGAAACAGATCGCTGCGAGCATGACAGCGGAGCCGAACTGAACCCAGCCCTGGCGTTTGAGGACGAAGCGGTCGGCGGGGAGCCGTGTCATGAGGCAGCCGATGCCGAAGATCAGGCCGGTGTCTGCGATGATTGATCCGACGCCGTTGCCCAGTGCGAGTCCTGCGTCGCCTTGCCAGGCGGCGAGCACGGAGACGGCGGCCTCGGGGCTGGTGGTGCCCAGCGAGACGATGGTTGCGCCGATGACGATCTTGGGCATCCCGAATCTCGCGGCGATGCCGGCGGCACCTTCGACCAACCAGTCCGCGCCTTTGATGACGCCGGCCATCCCGATGAGGGCGAGTAATAACAGAAGCCATTGTTCTTGGCCTAGGAACCAGGATTCGGGTAGGAAGGCTAGGAGCATGGGGGGATGATATCAGGCAAACGGCAGCGAGGTTTGCGGAATCGAGGGCCGTAAGATCACGTTCGTGAGGCTGATGGGGTTATGCGTGGCTTGATGTGAAGAGAATTTGTGTCAACACCCTAAACATTGACAAGGCCACCTCTAATAATTCGATTCGCGTCACAAACAAACCGCTTGCGGCTTCGCCATATCGGGTGGGCGGCTTGTGGCGTGTATTTTTAGAGGTCGCCACAAGAATATTTTTGAACAGGGTTTCCTATGCCCGTGTGTGTTTATCAGCTTAATAAGATCAAATATAATTTATATTTGATCTTATTTGGTGTGGTGATGGCTTGCGGAGCTGGGTGAGCGGTGGTGTGTCTATAGAGGGGCGTGTGTGGGCTGGGGCGGGACGGTGGTGCTTATCCGTGGGGATCGGGGGGTGCGACGACGGCGATGGCGAATGGGCCAGCGAAGAGTTTTTTTAGTTGGGCGGGGCTGCACAGGAGTTTGGTTCTGCGCCAGAGCCAGTCGGCGAGTTCATGTTGGCCTGTGCGAGTGGCGGAGGTGGTGAGCATGGCGTGCATGGCGCCGCAGTGTTCGGCGGGCATGAGTTCGGCGAGGAGTAGTTTTTGTCTGACGCCTGCGAGTGCGGCGTGGTCGTGGCCAGCGAGGACTTCGTAGCGGGTCTGTAGGGTGAGTCGTTGCAGTGATTCGACCAGGGTCAGGGGTTGGGCGTGGAGTTGCAGCAAGGCGATGTAAGCACCGGGGAGTTGGCCGGTGTGGAGTCTGGCTTCGAAGAGCATCAGCAGAAGCGGGTTGCGTTGATTGCGTGCTGGGCCGAGGGATTGGGTGAGGAGGGCCTGGCAGATGTCGGCTGATTCGTGGAAGCGGTGTTGGCGGTGGCGGATGGATGCGAGTCGGTGGTAGAGCATCAGGCGTACCCAGCGGACCAAGGGGCGTCGTTTGAGTTGTTGAGCTAGGAGGGCTTCGGCTGCGTCGGGGTTGTGGCCGATCATCGCGGTGATTGCTGGCATGGCTCGCCAGAGTGTTGCGCTGATGGAATTGATGGCGATCCAGCCGAAGGCCAGGAGCATGATCGCTACCAAGCCTGCGGGTGTGCTGGTGAGGTCGCGCACGATGAGGTAGCCGGCGGCGAGGACGACCAAGACGATGGCTGACCCGCGCAGGGCGGAGTCGATCCAGAGGTCGTTGTGGAAACGCTCGGACGTGAACGGTGGGATGGTTACGTTTGGCGTTTGGTTTGCCTGGGTGTTTGGGTCGTCGGCGGATTGCGATTGATCGTCGGGGCTATCGGGGGGAATGTTCGAGGAGCTATCCGGGGGGTCGTTGTTGTCGATCGGGTTGTTGGGCGGTTGCTGGTGATTCATGACAACTCCGTGAGGGGCGCCAGCTCCGGGAAGCGATGCAACAGGGTGTCGGGGGGGAGCAGGAGGGTTGCCTGCTGCCACCATGACTTGGCGGCGAGTTGTGAATCGTCGGGGTCGGTGTTTGTGATGGGGTTGTGGTAGTGACAGAGGGCCATGAGCGCATGGCCGTAGCCTGCTTCGACGCCGAGTGGACGCAGCGCGTCGATGAGTCCTTCGCTTTCATGGACGCCTTCATCGAAGTGGTGCGTGCGGACTTGCTGAGTGAGTTTGGCGAGTCGGTAGGCGGCGCTGATGGGTGTGTGGTCGAAGGGTTCGACGGGTCCGCGCAGTCGGCGGAGGGCGTCGTCGGCGTCGGATAATCTTTCTGCGCCGAGCGCGGCGGCTGCACGGCTGACGCCGATGTGTACGGTGATCGGTTCGCCGGGCGGGAGTCGTGAGAGGAGGTGGTCGTACCCGACGATGGCGGCATCGTAATGGCCGAGTGAGTCGAGGCTGTGTGCGATCATGGCGACGGTTTGGCCGTGCAACAAGGGGGCGGGGGTGACTTGCGGGAGCAGTTGCCAGCCGAGTCGCAGGGAATCGTTATAACGCCTGAGCATGCCGACTTCCTGTGTTCGGCGAACCCTGATCTGAAGCGACATGGCGCGGCGTGTGCGGATCGAGGTGTGGATAAACAACCACGCCAGCGCGACCAAGGGGAGGAGTCCCGAAACCGGTCCGGCGGTCGCAAACGACAGGACGATCAAAGCCAGAGCGACCAGCCAGGGCGTGCGCAGTTGCCAGACGGAGGGCGGGTTGGCGGGGTGGTCGCGCAGGTGCGCCTCGAATTGCTCGGGCGTCGGCGGCTGGAATGGGTCGGTGTTTTCGGCGGGCATGTGTCTACTTATTTTTCATCCAACAGGCGGGCAAGGTCTGCGATCAGTTCGATCCGACCGGCTTCGGTAAGCCCGTCATAGTAGCCACGGATCACGCCGGCGCGGTCGATCAGAAGCATCTTGCCGCTGTGCAGGATATTCATTTCGTCGCCGGGCTGGCCTGCTTCGACGGGTAATTTCAATCCGTCCTGGATCAACGGCCAGACGTCGGCGGGCTTGCCGGTGAGGAAGAGCCAACGGTCGGGGTCGGCTTGAAAACCTTTGGCGTATTGCTTGAGGACGTCGGGGGTGTCGTGATCGCCGTCGATGCTGATGCTGATGAGTCGGACGTTTTCATTGGCGGACGGGTCAAGCGCCAAGGCGGACTGGATCTGCTTCATGCCGCTGGCGAGCGTCGGGCAGATCGCGGTACATCGGGTGAAGATGGTATCGACGACCCATATTTTGCCGCGCAGGTCGTTGAGGCCGAAGGGTTGGCCTTGCTGATTGGTCAGGGAGAAGACGGGGATCAGGTTGTAGCGCGGGAGCGCGGCGGCAGGGGTTTGCTCGTCACCGATTGGCTGGAGGGTTACGCTTTGGTTAGTCCCGGAAACGCCAGGGGGATTGGTGCCGGGGGTGACTCCGGGGGTGACTCCGGGGGTAAATCCGGGGGTGCCTGGGCCGAAGGTCAGGACGGTCAGGGTGATCGCGGCTGTCGCTACCCACGAAAAAATCGCTACCAATACAAGCACAGCCTTGGGAACCATCGGTCACACCCCATCCCTTCTGGGCTTGCCGACCAGCTTGACCGCCAGCGCCAGCACAGCCGCGGTAAACAGCAACATCAACACCACATCCACCGCCAGCGGTAATCCGGTTTGCACGGCGTCGTAGCCTAACAAGGTTTGTGACAGCACGGATTGGCCGTAGGTCATCGGGTTCGCCCACATGAGGATGCGCAGCCAAGGCAGCGCGGTCGAAACGGGGAACATCGCGCCGCAGAGAAACCACATCGGCATGAGTACGAGCATCATCACCGCATGAAACGCGGCGGTGGAATCCATCGGCCAGGCGATGCACAGGCCCATCGCTGTCATCGCGATAGACAGGAGCAGCAGCACCCCCCCCGCCGCCAGCGCCGGGCCGACGCCCGGGAATGATCCGACCAACGGCCATAGTAATAGGAACACAAGTGCCTGGATCATTGCGATGCTTGCGCCACCGAAGACTTTGCCAAAGACGATCGCGAGCCTTGGGATCGGCGCGACCAGCACGCCCTGCATGAAGCCTTCACGGCGGTCTTCGATGACGCTGATGGTGGAGAAGATCGCGGTGAACAGGAGGATCATCGAGAGCGTGCCGGGGAAGAAGTAGGCCATGTAACCGACACCCCCGGAAGCTGTGGAAGCCAAGCCGTTTGCGATGTCGCCTGCTGATTCGGGGGATACTCCCGAGGCTCCCATCGGTGCGACCGCCTTATCAAGCCCGGCACCTAAGCCGATCCAGAGAAGTACGGGGGTGACCAGAGCACTGACGACGCGGTTTTTTTGCCTAAAGAAGCGGACCATCTCGCGCTTCCAGAGGGTTGCGGTTGCGGGCCAGAGCTTGCCGGATGCTCCTGATGACGCTGCGGGCGTGATTCCATCCGCTGTTTGACTGGTTGCCTGACTCATCATGGATACATGTCCTTCACCGCCCAGCCCGGGCTATTCACACCATCTTAGACCGCTGAGCCGGTCGGGCCAACTCCCGGAACTTTGCTGTACCATGTATCCAAGCCCACCCCTGACTCTCGCATGTACGCGGTTCACCGTATTGAGGCAACGAGGAAGGATTAATGACCAAATCGACTCCCGACCCTTTTTCCGTTCCTTTTTCCGTTCCGGCCCCGGAGATGATATTATTATGAATCGTATATGCGTAAGTGTTGTCTGGGCAATAATCGTTGCAATTATAATTGCGCCATTTATGCTAGGCTTGGTGGTTGGCATTGTCAGCCCTTGGTTCGATGAGAGCGCCTCAGAAACGATGCCAGGAATAGTTCATTTGTCAATTATATTCTTGACTGTTGGAATTATTACATTTTGCATGGGCCTGGCCGGGTGGCTACCTGGCACAAAACATCGCTAGGCTCCGTCTGAAAACCTATTCCACCGCCAGTTTCAGGTAGCGTTGGATGAACGCCATCTTGATCATGCCAGCGAAGTTCTTGGCGGTCTTCTCGAACCGGCTGAACACACGCCGGCACTCCTTGAGCCAGCCGATCAGACGTTCGACGATGTTCCGATCCCGATAGGTGTCCTTGTCGAACTCGACCGGCCGGGCATCGCGGTCCTGGTTGCACTTGGACGGGATCACCGGATGGATGCCCAGGTCCAGCAGGTATTCGTCGATCCAGTCGGCGCGGTAGCCCTTGTCGGCGGCCAACGCAACCGGCCAGGCGATCGGCTCATCGTTGCTGTCGAACAGTTGCGCATCCGCCCCGATCAACACGTCGTCCAACACCGTAGACTCGTGGGCCTGTCCCGCCGTCAACTGGGAACGGAAAAGAACGGAAAAGGGGTCGGGAGTCGATTTGACGGGTTGGACTGGGGCGGGTAGGTTTTACCTATGCCTAGAAGACCACGGATATCTACTGGCGGGCTAGTTTACCATGTGTTGAACCGTGGTGTTGGCCAGATGGATGTGTTTGAGGATGACGGGGACTACGGTGCATTTGAGCGGGTATTGGCGGAGGCTCTTGAGCGGGAGCCGGGGGTTCGGCTGCTTGGGTATTGTTTGATGCCTAATCACTGGCACCTGGTGCTTTGGCCGAGGCGGGACGGGGAACTCAGCGAGTTCATGCGTTGGCTTACAGTGACACACACGCAACGCTGGCACGCGCATCGGCATACCGCGGGGACCGGACCGGTGTATCAGGGGCGGTTCAAGTCGTTCCCGATCCAGCAGGACGAGCATCTTCTAACGGTGTTGCGGTATGTAGAACGAAACGCGAAGCGGGCAGACATGGTTCGTCAGGCGGAGCGTTGGCGGTGGGGGTCGCTGTGGCGTTGGGAGAATCGGCGTAAGGCGGTGGGGCGTGACCCGGAACTGCCGACGATCAGCGGTTGGCCTGTTAGCCGACCGCGGAGTTGGCGGCAGACGGTGAACGCGGTGCTGAGTAAGACGGAAACGGATTTAGTCCTGCGGAGTATTAAGCGTGGGGCGCCCTACGGCGGCAAGGGCTGGACAGGCCGAACGGCCCAGCGTCTGGGTATCGAGTCGAGCCTGAACCCGATCGGCAGGCCGAGGAATGATGTTGCGGTGTAGCGAAAAGGAATAAACGACTCCCGACCCCCTTTTCCGGGCTGCTGTGAAAAATTTATTAAACGGTCCCCATAAGATGGTGCCCCCAAAAGGGGTAGTGGGTCGGATTGACGGGTTGACTCCGGCGGCGGTGAGTGATGCGTGGGGGGCGGGGGTATTGGATGAAAACGACAAAGCCCCGCGTGGGATGCGGGGCTTTGTGTGTTATTAGGTTGGTGAGTTCGTGGCGATCAGCGGCGGCGAAGCAGTGCTGAGCCTGCGAGGGTGAACAGTACGAGGGTGGCGGGTTCGGGGACGGCTGCGGCGGCTGGGGGAGGCGTGCCGGCGTTCCAGTTGCCCAGGACGGTGTTGAGGTCGTCGATGCCGACGAAGCCGTCACCGGAGGGGTCTGCCAGGGGGTTTGCGGGTGGTACGTTCTGGTTCCAGTTGGCCAGGATGATGTTCAGGTCATTGATGCCGACGAAGCCGTCGCCGTCGAGGTCGCCGGTGAGTGGCGTGCCGCCTGAGAAGAGCGCAAGCGATCCGCCTGGCGAGGTGAAAGTGCCGGTCATAGTGCTTGAAGCGTCGGCGAAGGCTGGGGTGTGGCCTGCGGAGGTCTGGACGGAGAGTACCAGGTGGAAGATATCGCCTGGGTTAGCGGTGAAAGAGATGCTGCCGGTGTTATTCACCAGGCCGTTGACGCTGCTGATGGTGCTGAAGTCGTCCAAGGGGAAGCTGGAACTCTCGAAGAAGTCATTGATGCTGGTGGTGTAGAAGTCGGGGTTGATGACGAATCCGCCTCGTCCACGGACGAAAGCGGAGGTAGTGAGGGGATCGGGTTCGTTGAGGTTGGCGGTGAGGCTGTAGTTGAACGTCACGAGGCCGGGCGCTGCGCCGTTGTACTGGTAGGCGGAGATTGAGCCAGCGAAGCTGGATGAGCCGGTGGAGGAGGAGGCGGCGGTGCTGGAGGCTTTGAGTGTGGGTGTGGCGACGATGCCTGAGGTGTTGCCGTCGATATCGGCTGCGGCAAAGGCGACGCCCTCGCCGATGTCATATGTGCGTGTGTCGAAGTTGGTGCCGTCACCGCCGCCGTTGGTGCCTGTGATGGTTGCACTGAAGAAGGTGCCGCCGGTGGTGGTGGCGGTCTGTCCTGAACGGGCGGAGGTGTCAACGCCGTTGAAGATCGAGGGGATGATCAGGCCCGCCGAGGCGGGGAGCGCGGACAGGGTTAAGGCTATGGCGGAGGCGATTGCGATGCCTCCGCGTGATGCTGGATGAGTCATGTTGGTTTCCTTCTCAAAAAAGTAAGATAATACATAAGCTGTAATGAAAGCCCGGCGACAAGCGGGGCGTTTCGATGTGCGACTGGCTGAATCCCCCTGCCTGTGCTGAAAGCCACGCGTACCTTGTGCCGTGACTTGGCCCAAGCGGCTCCGCATGGAGAACTAGTGTCTACTGATATTGTTATTTGATCCCACCCCTCCCTGCGCCTGCGAGGCGTCGATTTTCAGTATTCAGCTTAGCATCCACTGGGGGTAAACCCAAGCCTCCCATGGCCTAATTATAAAAATTGATGCGTCAGTTAAGTAAAAACGGCGGTGATGTGACGTGGGGCGGCAGTATTTCGCCCAAATTAACCCGGGTGACGGAGGGTTCCGGTTTTCTTAGCCTCTTGATCTATCTGGGAGATACACGGCATGAGAAAATATGCATTGGGCTTGTATGGATTGGCGGTGCTGAACCTGTGACAGGCCCGGCTTTGGCCTCCCCCGCCGGACCGGCTACAATCCTGCGGACACGATTTTCAGACCTCGAAAGCAAGGAAGCGACGCGAATGTCTTATCTAGTCCCCACAGTGATCGAAAAGACCGGCCGAGGCGAGCGGGCCTACGATATCTACTCCCGGCTGCTCAAGGATCGGATCATCTTTCTGGGCGGCGGCGTCAACGACGACTCGGCCAACCTGATCGTCGCCCAGTTGCTGTTCCTCTCCAACGAGGACGCCAAGAGCGATATCCATCTATATATCAACAGCCCGGGCGGTTCGGTGTCGGCGGGGCTGGGGATCTATGACACGATGCAATTTATTCGCCCAAAGATCGCGACGTACTGCATCGGGATGGCGGCGTCGATGGGTGCGGTGCTGCTGATGGCCGGGGCTGAGGGTAAGCGGCATGTGCTGCCCAATAGCCGGGTGCTCCTGCATCAGCCTTTGATGGGCGGGGTGATCGAAGGCCAGGCGACTGACCTTGGCATCCAGGCCAAGGAAATGGTGCGGACCCGCGAACGGCTGTACCGGATCATGAAAGAGCACACCGGGCAGAGTGCCGAGACGATCGCCCATGACTGCGAGCGCGACAAGTGGCTGGACGCGGAAGAATCCGTGGCCTACGGCGTGGTCGACAGCGTGCTGAAACAGATCCCCGATTCGATCGCGGAAGGGCACGAGAAAGAAGACGGGTAAGCAATCCATCTAGGCTGTGGCGAGGCGACGCGCTTCGCGTCCAAGACAATAAGAATTAGACAGGATGACAGGATGGACAGGATTAAAGATGGGACACGGATGGCTGGGTTCTATCCTGACTATCCTGTCCTCCTGTCAAAATGTATGTCCTCCTATGTGTCTTCGCTATCGGGTGTGGTCTGTATGTTGGTCGTTTCGTTAAGCCTGTCGGGGTGTGGGCCGAAGAACTTTGTGAATGACAACGATCGGCTGCGCGAGGAGAACCTAAAACTCAAGCATCAGGTCGATGAACTGAACGAGCAGATGGAGTTTCGGCTCGGCGAGATCGAGGGGCTGCGCGCGAGGGCTGCCGGGGGACGAGCGATCAAGGACGCGGCCCCGCCGGTGCTGGCGAAGATTGAGTTTGAGCGCTACAGCGGCGCGGTGGATGCTGACAGCGATGGCAAGGACGACCTGATCCGCATCTACATGACGCCGTTGGATCATCTGGGCAGGCTGCTGCCGGTGGCGGGTCGGCTCAAGCTACAAGCGGTGGCGATCCGGGATGAAGGCCCGCCTGAACTGCTGGCCGAGCGGACCTACGAACCCGACGAGTTTGATAAGGCGTATCGCGCGAATCTGACAGGGTATCACTACACGCTGGAGATGGATCTGCCGGAGTCGATCGACCCGGCGATCACCAGTGTCACGGTCAAGGCGACTCTCACCGAGGCAGTGACGGGGCATGTGCTGACGACGGAAGAGATTGTGGCGGTGAAGGCGGAGTAGGCGGAGTAGGCGAGCCGCATAGTATCAATCGATGCCCAACCAGTGATAGTTGGCCTGCCCGGTTTGCGAATTGTAAATCAGTATTGCATCTTCGGACGCAAAATCCCTCCCGCTCAAATCCGCCTCGTAGCATTCAGACCATGTTGTATTTGGGCTCGGAATCCACCAGCCCGGTGACTCTGACAAGACCTGACTCGGATAAGACACCGCTGTCATGCCCTGCGACGCGACCAGTGAATCCAGCGTCGCGCGATTGCACTCGAATTGAAGGTACACCTCGCCTAAATCGGCGAAGTAATAAAAATCCGATTTTAGATTCGTAACATCAGCCGGCGGCGGCACTTCAAACACATACTTAAACGCCTCACTCGGCCGCTGATTATACCAATTCCGATTAAAACTCGTGCGTAAGCCAGTCGGTGGCGGTGATGGTTTTCAGGCGTTCGGGGGTGAGCCGGTTCCAACTGTCCTTGCACGCATGGTCGATGTCGGCTTCGCCTTCGAGCACGCGGTTGCTCA
>JAJRRS010000067.1 GCA_024279275.1 Planctomycetota bacterium
CCGCCTCCGTCGGCATCGCCAACCCCATCACCGACTGGCTCAGCACATGGAACCTCACCCCACAGCTCGATCGGCTTATCCTCGAAGAGGTCCAACAAGACAACCGACGCACCGCCACCGCCGCACAGTTCCTGGTCAACACCTGGCCCCAAAGCCTCCCCATCACCACCGCGCTCAACGGCATGCAGGCCAACTTCCGCGTTGCAAGCCCGATCCTTTTCAGCCAGTCTGACAACACCACACACCACCCGCTGGTCCAACTCAAAGGCAATCGAATATGGGCGCACAGCGATCTGTCTTCTCCCGAAGCTGTCCAAAACGCCAAGTTCTCCGAACCCGACAGCGCCCCGTCATTCACGATCGCCATCGCGTCTGAACAGGGTGACAAACGCCTGGTCACAACTGCAGAATACTTCTGGCCAAGCGACCCCATCACCGGCTACGGCCTGCTCGGCCCAGGCACAGCCGAACTCACCGGCGCCGCCTTCCCCGCCAACAGTGAACTCTTCGTCAACAGCGTGCTCTGGCTCGCCGGCTTGGAAGACCTCATCGCCGCCAGCCCACGATCCCAGGACGTGCCACGGATCAACCCGATGACCGCCGACACGCAATGGTGGTATCAGACCGCCCTGCTCGCCGGGATGCCCGCAGCCGTCGCCTTGCTGGGGTTAAGTGTCTGGTGGGTCCGACGACGCGCGTGATGACTGGCGAATTATCGTAGTGCGAACGAATTGAAACAATGATAAACGCTGATAAACGCTGATGAAGAGTGAACCCTTGCCGATCTGCTATTATTTCCTATCAGCGATCATCAGCGTTCATCACTGTTATCTTCTCTTGTTTTGATCTCATCTGTGTCTCATGTAGTTCGCCCCGTATCGGTTTCTAAACGAGTTAGTTCACGATGAATTACAAAACCACCCTCGCACTGGTCATCCTGCTCGCCATTGTCGGCGGGTATTTCTATTTCGTCGAGTACGGCAACACCACCGGATACCAGGCACACGAACAACAACGCGAGGCCCAATCCACCCCGGCCATCGGCGAAGCCGTCTTTACCGACGACGCACCGACCGCCGACACCATTGACCACATCGATATCCAACGCGGCGACCGTGAGTTCATCGTTCAGAAACAGTCTGGCCAATGGTTTCAGACCCAGCCGGTCCGGTTCGCATTGGATAGTCAAATACCCGACACCATCGCCCGACAGTTTGCCGAGCTGCGCTACGTCCAACGCATTGACCTCGATCCCCCCACCGATTCTCCAAGCTCCAAAAACGACGCCTCCGACACACCGACCCTTGCCCAGATGGGTCTGGATAAACCCCGCGCCACCGTCACGATCGGCTCCGGTGACAAGACATGGACCCTCAAGCTAGGCAAACTCGCGATCAACGGCCAAGGCTATGTGCAGGTCCAGGGAGATGATGCCGTCTACGTCATCAACCCCGCACTCCACGGCGCGGTGCTCGATCAGCAGATCAACGACTGGCGCAGCAGATCACTAGGCACATTCACCGCCGCAAGCTCAGACAGCATCACACTCAACCAACTCGACACCGACCCCATCGACCTGCACAAAGTAGACGGCCGATGGCGGTTCGATTCCAAGGTGATTCAACGCACCAGTGATGAGGCGATCGATGACCTATTCGCATCCGTCAGCCGGGTATGGATCACCGACTTCATCGAAGACAACCCCGAAAACCTGAGCATCTACGGCCTTGACCGCCCCCATCTGGAACTGATCATCCAGACCCCGCCGGCTGCTACATCTGATGGCACTTCCACGACAGACACGATCACACGACGATTGAAGATCGGCCGAACCGACCTGGAAGGCAAATCCCGTTACGCCACATGGGCCACAGATGATGAGCCGACGCTCGTGGTCTTCACGGTAGATATAGATACTGCCGAGGCTTTGACCCGCAGCATGGACGACATGCGTGACCCGCGTGTCGTCGTGGCGAAAACACAAGACGTCAGAGAATTGACGGTCAGCCAGGCCGACACCGTAACCCTTCACATCTTACGCGACCCTCAATCCGGCTACCGCTTCGGCGAACCACAGCCCGGCTTCGACATCGACTACAGCACCACCCACGCACTGGTCAAACAGTTATGCGAGCTTGAAACTACAACCTACACCAACCAGTTAAGTGATCTTGGCGACCCGATCGCCCAGGTCCAACTCGCCACCGCGACCGGCACCGGCGAGATCCACTTCTCGATCTACCGAACCGAGAACAGCCACACCTTCGTCACCCAGGGAGAAGGCGTCGGCTATGTAGTCAAGACAGCAGAACGCAGCTTCGGGCGTAATCCAATTGGTCTTGTTGAACGGCTACTAGGCCAACCGCTTGGCCTGCGTAATCGCACGATCTTGGATGTCACACCTGATGAAATCAATCGCATAACACTGCACCGACCAGACGGTGTTACCTACGAATTCATCCAGCCCGATACCGAATCAGCCTGGACACTTACCGGCCACGAGCAGTATGAGGACGCCACGTTCTCCAGCCTCCTTGTCGCATTAAATCCGTTACGGGCCGAAGAATGGGTCCCGAGCTACGGCCCTCCCGGGGCTGGGGTCGTGGAGTTGGTGCTTGATCTCACGGGACACCCACAGCAAACTATTACCATTCATCAACCCACAGGATTGGCGGCCTCAAAGGAACTAGACACGGCGTTCACACTGCCACAACGTGCCCTTGATCTACTCTATGCCGAGTACCGCCACCGGACACTACTGTCGATGTCTGTCGCAGAGATCGCCTCGGTCAAAATCGCCAGCGATTCAACCGACATCACACTATCTCTTGACGGCCAGCGATTCGTCAGTGACCACGGCGAAGTGGATCAGTCATTGGCCGCCGGTGTGTTTGACACATTGGCCGGGCTGCGTGTGCAACGCTACGTCGCGCCGCTAAACCTGCATCAACAAGATATCGACTTTACGGTCGAATTGACCACGACGGATGGCAACACACAGACGCTGAGCGTGGTCAAAGCCCAAGGAGAGAGCGTAACCGCCACCATCGACCCGGTTAAGGGTGAAAGCTATACCGAATGGTTCACACTAAGCCGGGCCGACGCGGACCGTCTGCGTGCACCGCTCACGGATGCCGAGGCCCTGATCAAATAGTTTTCACTTGTCCGTCGAGAACATCCGCAACTGATGCCGTTCCAGGTCGAGTTTGTTGACCGGGTGTTCGACGTCGATGGGGTATCGCCCGGACCAGCAGGCGGTGCAGTAGTTTTCTTTGGGCAGGCTCACGCAGGAAAGCATGCCTTCCAGTGACAGGAACGCCAGCGAATCGACCCCCAGGAACTCGGCGATCTCCTCGACGCTCTTGTTGCTTGCGATCAGGTCTTTCGCATCGGGGAAGTCCACCCCGAAGTAGCAGCCGTGGCGGATCGGCGGGCAACTGATACGTAGATGAATCTCTTTAGCCCCGGCCCGTCTAAGCTGGGCCATCTTGTACCGGGTCGTCGTGCCACGGACGATCGAGTCATCCACAACGATCAGGCGATGGCCTTTGACGATCTCGCCGACCACATTGAGCTTCAGCCGGACCGCGACCTCGCGTTGGGCCTGGCTGGGTTTGATGAACGTCCTGCCGACGTAGCGGTTGGGGACGATCCCCTCTTTGTAAGGCAGGCCGCTTGCCCGTGCGTAGCCCATCGACGAGCTTCGGCCGGAGTCGGGCATGGGGATCACGCAATCCGCATCGACCGGTGATTCTTCTGCCAGTTTTTCGCCAAGCCTTTCACGCACGACCTGCACCGTGTCGCCAAACAGGATCGACGAGGGGTTGGCGAAGTAAACATGCTCAAAGATGCAGTGCGCCGACTGCTGCGGCTCAGCAAACATACGGCTCTGAACCCCCTTGTCCGACAATGTCACGATCTCACCCGGCTTCACCTCACGCACATACGTCGCACCGATCGCGTCCAGCGCCACCGTCTCGCTTGCCACACAAGGCGCACCCGCCTCGGTCTTGCCCAGCACCAACGGACGCCAGCCCCAGGGGTCGCGTGCAGCCTCGATACGGTCGTCGAATAAAAACACCAGCGAGTACGCCCCCTGAAGATGCGGCAGCACCTCCGCCAAGGGGTCTTCCTTCGCCAGGTGATGCGACGCCAGCAGGACCAGAATCACCTCGGTGTCGGTCGAGGTCTGAAACATATGCCCGCGTGATTCGTATTCACGTCTAAGTAGTTCAGCGTTGACCAGGTTGCCGTTGTGCGCCAGCGCCACCTGTCCGCCGACGTATTCACGCAATAACGGCTGGGCGTTACACGATCGGCTGGCCCCGGTGGTCGAATAGCGATTGTGCCCGATCCCCGCGTTCCCCGTCAGCCGTGCAAGCATCTGGTCATCAAACACCTCGGCGACCAGCCCCATCCCCGTGTGTGCGTTGAGTTGGCCTTCATCGACCACAGCTATCCCCGCCGACTCCTGCCCGCGGTGCTGCTGAGCGAAGAGGGCGGTATAGCATTTATGCGCGGTATCGGGGTCGTCCCAGATCCCGAAGACGCCACACTTGTGTTTGGTCTGGTCATCCATAAAGGAACTGGCTCGGTGGCCGAAGACCAGACACTAGCGGGGAGAATACCCACGGTCAAGATTTGAAGATTGCACCGTGACCCATCAAGGATCGATCAGCATTTTCCCGTTGATGATTTTCCCGCCGAAGGTGTAACGCCTGTCGTCCTGCGCCTGGGTGACAGCCAGGGTCCAGGTGCCAATTGCATTGTCAGACAGCGTAAATCGACCGATTCGCCCCCACCCGACGTCGTCCTGTGAATGGTTGTACCAGCATAGGTCCATGCGTTCGCTGTCCATCCACAAAGACTTCCCCCCAAGGTCTTGCTCGCCGCCGCCCGCAACCAGCACCGCGTTGCCAAACGCTTCGGGACCGGTCGCCGACGCCGTCGGCGGAAGGTTCAAGTCAGCACCCCCGGAATCTTCCCCCGACGTGTCCTGAGAATCTCCTACAACCTCGCCGCTTGGCGTACCAGGTGTGATGGGGTCTTCGGCGATGTAGTAATCCTGCACCATCGAGCCGTTGTCCAACTCGATCACGATCGACGCAGCGGTCCAGTCGCTGGTCGTCTTGACGTTCAGTATCTGTGCGACACTCGGCATCGATGCGTTGCTCTCAGCCTGCTCAAACGCGATCTCCACCTGCGCCTGGCTCGCCCCAGCAAACAACAGCCCCACACACACAGCCGCGATCTTCATGGTTCTCGTTGATGTCATCGTCTTCCCCTTTCTATAGTTAGGATTCACCACAAAGTTCACCGGGGGCACAGAGGAATCAAACGGCTTGAAACAGTGATGAACGCAGATGAACGCGGATAAGGCCGATCACTGAGTCCGTGATTTATCTGTTCTTCCTATCACCGTTCATCAGCGTTCATCCCTGTTCCTTTTGCCCTCTCTGTGCCTCTGTGTTCTCTGTGGTGAAACTTCCTGATTGTTGCCTGTTGTCTGATGACTTCACGGTTCATCGTCGTCGGCGGAGTAGTGCCGGCACTCCCAACGCAATCACAACCAACGTCCCCGGCTCGGGGAGCGTGGCGATAAAGGCTTCGGTGTCGCCGTTAGGATTCGTCCCCCAGCCAACGATGGTCAGGCCGTCGTCGGAGATGGCTGTTGCGCTATGGGGTATCCATCCGGTCATGTCCACACCAAGGTCTTCCAACACAACAATCAAAGACCGCGTGCCGTTTACGTTATCCCACAGGAACGCTTCGAGTTCGTTACTACCAGAACGAGTCGTAAACGTCTCGCCTACAATAATCGAACCGTTCCCAGACACCGCATGTGGTCGGGTTTCACCAATACCCTGCGGTGGATGCGGAAGTAGAATCATCCCACTAGATTCCGTCCAGAGGAATGGGTCTGCGGTACCAGTGCCATCCCAGGTATGACCAACAGTGACAACTCCGTCGGAAGAAACTCCTGCCGCCGTCACCGTCAATCCCGGGGCCGGGCTACCCAAATCAACCATCCCACCAGACTGCGTCCATCGAAATGCTCTGCCTACGGGTGTTTCTGTAATATCACCCGGCAAAACAATTGTGGCGTTACCGACAACGATCGTGCCATCTGCCGACACACCCGTAGCTTCACTTTCGAAAGGCCCACTGGGCAGGTCGCCCAAGCCGATTATGCCGCCAGAAGAAGTCCAGATGAATGCCTCGGTGTCTGTGGAGAACGGGCCGACAATGCTCTTGCCGACGACCACAGAACCATCAGCAGACATAGCGCTGGCCTGACTGCTGAATATCCCTCCAGACAAATCGCCTAAACCAATAATTCCATCTGCAGTACTCCATCGGAACGCCTCGGAACCTGATGTTGATGTGCCGGTACCGGCGAAAACTAAATTGTCTGCCGAAACAGCGATTGGTGAGCCGTCAGTAAAATTACCTACAGGGAAAATGCTCTGCACCGTGAGGCCGTCAATCTGAGTCCAAATAAATGCGCTGCTTCCGGAGGCCGGTTTCCCGGAGCCTAGAACAATCGAGCCATCCGGTGATACCGCCCTTGCGTCACTGTTGAAAGTCCCACCTGGTAGGTCACCCAAGCCTTGAAAACTCGCAACGGCTCGTGCGTCATTGACGAAAGCCCCGCACAAATATGAAACTACCAAGCACAATAGCAGTATCCGAAAATGTGTTTCGTTGTTTACTTTCAGACTCACCTTACCTTGCATCAAGGTGGTTTCCAGATTGTTATTGCTATTACTCATCTTATCGCCCTCCCCTACCAATCACGGCCCGGTGTTTGGGCGCATCGTGGCCCAGGACGATGTTCAGGTCTTCGATGCCGACACTCCCGTCGCCGGTGATGTCGCCCTTGGTCCAGTCTCCCGGGTCGCAGGTGACGTTCCAGTTGCCCAGGATACGGTTGAGGTCGTCGATGCCGACAAAGCCGTCCGGTTCACCTGAAGTGCTACCCACATCGGTGATATCACCGGGCACGGCCCGCGCTCCAGATTGGGCAATCAACATGACTAACAGGCAGGCAAAAACCGCCCACAGGATGCAGGATGCAGGATGCTGGATGCTGGATGCTGGTGATCCGATTCATGATGTCATACTCCGGAAGGCAGATGGGTTGCCCGGCCCCCCCCGGCTACGGCCTCGACCGATCTGGCGGGCCGGCCGGGGGATCGACCTCGCTTAATCGACTATACGACGGATAGCTGGGATGTCAAGATAATTTTGCGTGTTTTTGGGCCGACCCGCGCCGAGGTTATGGGCAGGCTGGATTCGCAAACGAAACTGTCAAACAGATGTGGCCACGACAAGGCACAAAACACACAAAATCGCCAACGGATCGGCGAACTTTTGTGTGGTGTTGCTTGTGCTTTTTAGTGGCTGAATCCCCAGTGCCGTCGCCAACATGAGTTGATGTTTCAGTTCGCGCATCAATAACACGACATCGCTCCCAGCAAACCGCTGAGCGGGGTCAGCGGGCTTCGGTGAGAAGTTCTGTCGCACCCGTGCGATCGTCAGCACCGGTTACATAATGCAGTTCCAGATATTGCGCGACGTAGTCGATGATACTCTTTGCTTCGGGGATGTCGGGGTTAGACGTGGTGCCCATCGGCTCGAAACGCATGCCCTTGAATCGTCGGCACGCCTCGTTCAACGGCAGCCCGTACTGGATCGCCAGCGAGAACGCCCGGCAGTACGCCTGGATCAACCCGGACAGGGTCGAGCCTTCCTTGGACATCTTGATGAATATCTCGCCGGGCATGCCCGACTCGAACAGGCCGACGGTCAGATAGCCCTCGTGGCCCATGATCTGAAACTTATGCGTGACCGAATCGCGGACCGGGGTAAGTGTTTGTCGGCTGGCTACCATGCGTTTGGACCCTGTCATAAGATTACAGACTTCCGAATACCCCCATCCGGGGGGCGGAGGCCGATTCATCGGCCGTCTCATCAACCGCCCCGCCGTGTATGATCGACCGAGGAATCCAGAGGAATCCGGGGAATCCGGGGGCGGAGCCTTGATATGATCGGACGTTCGCAGTCCCAGCCTGTAATTCAGACACCCATGCCCCCAATCAAGCCCGCCACCACCGCATCTGACAGCCCGCCGGACTTAGCCAGCAGAAGCCAGGCGATCCGCCGACGTCTGCTCGCCTGGTACGACACCCACCGCCGGGACATGCCCTGGCGCGTCCAGCCGGGGCAGCCCCCCAACCCCTACCACGTTCTGGTCAGCGAGGCGATGCTCCAGCAAACCCAGGTCGCCACCGTCATCCCCTACTTCGGCCGATTCATCAAAGCCTTCCCCACGATCAAGCACCTGGCGAAAGCTGATGAGCAGGCGGTGCTGCGCCTCTGGCAAGGTTTAGGTTACTACCGCCGGGCGAGGAACCTGCACGCCGCGGCTCAAGCGATCATCGCTGAACACGACGGCCGAGTGCCGGGCAACGTCGCTGACCTATTAAGCCTCCCCGGCGTGGGCCGCTACACCGCCGGGGCCATCGCTTCGATCGCCTTTGATCGCCCCGCCCCGATCCTCGACGGCAACGTCGCGCGCGTGCTGTCCCGGCTGTGCCTGATCGAAAAACCTATCGACGCAACCGATACCCGTAAGACACTCTGGCGGCTCGCAGAGCAGTGGGTTCCAGCGCGAAGGCCCGGCGACTTCAATCAGGCTGTGATGGAACTGGGCGCATTGGTCTGCACCAAGGCCAACCCGTCCTGCGCCGATTGCCCGCTGTCCCGTGAGTGCCAAGCACTGCGTGCCGGCCGTGTAGCCCATGTGCCCGTCCCCGCCAAACGTAAAGCTCCCGTGCAAGTCGATCACCACATCGTCGCGATCGAACGCCGAGGACGGTTCCTCTTCGAGCAGCGCCCCGAAAACGGTTTGTGGTCGAACATGTGGCAACTGCCTACAGCCGAAGATCTGACGGGCAAGGTCGGGCCGATGACACTTGGGGTATGGGCGGAGTCCCGGTTTGGTTTGATGGCCGTGAATCCTAAGCCGCTGGGATCATTCACCCACCAGACAACCCATCTCACCATCCGGTTTCATGTCTGGACCCTGTCCGCCACGTCCGGTCGCCTGCGTCCTCGATCCGGGACCTGGCGCAACACAGCAAAGCTGGACGACCTGCCGTTAGCCAACCCCCAACGCAAAGCGGTGGCGATGCTAATTGATGCGTAAATCGAACTGACCGCAAGGAAGAAAAAATTGGCCACGAAGAGGCACAAAATACACAAAAAAGAAAAGAGAGTGTCATCACCCCATCCTCAGAGTGTCAATTAAGTCCCACGCCTCACCCCTCTTTTTTGCGCTTTTTGTGCCTTTTTGTGGCTACTCCCTGCCCGATTGATTGGCTTTAGAACGGGACGCAGAACACAAGCCCGCCCACCGGATCAGATCAGGTGTTCTTCCAGGAACTGCGTGGTACGCCGTGGGCCGAGGATGCCGACGACGTTGTCGTTGACATCCAGCACGGGGATATGCCGGAACCCACCGACGGCCATCAGGTTCACCGCCTTGGCAGGGCAATCGGTGACATACACGGTGCGCGGCTCGGGGGTCATAAACTCGGTGATCGGCTTGGGGCGGGTGGTTGGATCATCCGCGACTTTGTTCAACACGTCCCGCGCAGAAAAGATGCCTACCGCCTTGCCCGCATCCTGCACAACCACACAGGTACATTCGTACTTGCACATCACATCCAGAGCGTCCTGCACCGTGGCGTCTTTTTCAATATAAGCCAACGGCGTAATCGGCATCTGCGATACCTCTGTCTCGCAAAGCACACGCTCCAACTCATCGGCATGCACCGGCGAATCGTATTTGCTTAACGGGTCTTCAAACTCGCCAGGCTCAACCGGGTTACGCTTGCGTCCCATGTTTATGCTCCTTCCCGTGTGTTCATGTGCATCTTCGAGGTCATCATCTGCACCTTGATCTGCCGGGGGCAGTGCTCAGCGACATATTCCATCAGCCCCTTCTGCCCGGTCATCGCAACAACCTTGCCCGCATCATCGACCACACACAGAAATCGCAGCCGGGTCTCTTGCATGCCCTTAAGCACCTTGACCACCGGGTCCGTCATCTTCACGCAACCGCACGGGGGGATCTCAACCATGTGCTTGCTCACCGGCTCATCTAATGGCACACAATCGCAGACCAGCTTGAGCACCTGCCGTTCCGTGAACTTCCCCGTCGGTCGGCCCTGCTCATCCACAACAAACACGCAGCCCAGCTTGTGATCACGCATCAGCCGGATCGCTTCGCTCACTAACGAATCAGCCAACACGGTGACCCCGCGCCGTAGCGGCAGTTCGCTGACAGTCTCGTTCATGATGTCTTCGCGCAGTCCCATAGGTCTCCTGATTGTTGCCCCCGAAGCCCGATCGCATCCCCGCAATCACCCGCCATGACATGCCTGACAAAGCCAGTTTAAGCATTTATCAACCGGAGGCAAGGAAAATTCGGATCGACGGGTATTGTGGAAAATACGGGGACACGAAGTACAAAATCAGATACACCCGCAATAACAACCCTAAGCCCCCTCCAATCAGCCCCAACGCCGAGTCTGAGCGCAGCAATGGCTCGGGTATCCGTGGCTTTATGCCTCTGGAGAAATCTTCTAGAATATGTCTGGACAGTTTTAGTGGGAATATCCGGGGGTCACGACTGCTCCGCGTTTCCGCCGAGACGCTGACGCAGCAAGCGTGCACGGGCAGCGCGGCGCGTCGGGGCATCCATCTCGCAGCCGGATATCTTTTGCAGGTGGGCTGATTGGGTCAATAAGAACAGCTCGTTGATCGTCCGGATGTCCGTGCGGTTGACCCGCCCAAGATTCACCGCAAGCCGTAGATGCGACAGCAACGATAACACCTCTTCACCACCCATCACACGCGCATGGGTCAGCACCGCCCAGGCACGCCAGAGCTTGTCATCAAACTCGGCTTCACGGTGACGCATCAGCGCCTGACGCGCCTGCTGCTCGTAAGCAATAATCTGAGGCACGATCGTGTTCTGGAAGTCGGCAAGCACCTCCTCCTCACACTTGCCCAGCGTTGTCTGGTTGGATATCTGATAAAGATCGCCCAGGGCTTCGGACCCCTCGCCGAACAACCCGCGCACCGCCAGGTGCATGTCACGCGCCGCCCGACGGACCTTGTCGATCTCACCGGTGATCTTCAACGCCGGCAGGTGCAGCATCACACTCACACGCAACCCCGTACCCACATTAGTCGGGCACGCGGTAAGGTAGCCGAACCGTTTTGCATAGGCGTAGTCGATGTGGTCTTCGAGGATGTCGTCGATCCGATTGATCTGATCGAAGGCCTCGGACAACTGCAACCCGCTGCGCAACACCTGCATCCGCAGGTGGTCTTCTTCATTGACCATGATCGCAAACGTCTCATCCGCACCGACCGCGACCGCCCGAGGTGCATCGTCGCTGGCGCTGGCGTGCTGCCGGCTTATCAGATGGCGTTCGACCAGTAGCTGACGATCCAGCGCCGAGCTTTGGGGCAGATCCACCCACAAAATATTCGGCGCAAGCCGATCGCTGACGATCCGCTCCTTGCAGATCGCCAACACCTCGTGACGCTGGCGTTGACTGGCTCGGCCGACAAAAGGGAACCCCGCGATATTCCTCGCCAATCTCACTCGGCTGGAGATCACGATGTCGCTGTGTGGCCCGGCCCCCCGCAGCCATTCCCCCGCGTGGTCGGTGTAGTTTCCAAGGTTCAAGAGGGTTCCTCCTCGAACCGGTTGATATCGTCCCGCAGACGCGCCGCCAGCTCGTAATCCTCACCCACCACCGCCGCATTAAGTTGCTTGCGCATCCGCATCAGCATCGCCTGCCGCTGCTCGCCCGCGCCAGCCCGACGGGGCACCTTACCAATATGATGTGTCCCCCCCTCGTGAGCACGCTCAAGCAGGTTCGACAGCAACTGCTCAAATGCCTTGTAACAATCCGGACAGCCCAACACCGAGTCCTTACGGAACTTGGCAAACGTCATCCCACAACTTTCACAGACGCCCCCCCCCGCTGGCCGATCGGGCTCCTCGCCGCTGTGGACCTTCACGAAATTGGTCAACAACTCGTTGATCGGCGTGTGGATCGACTTGATCGCCAACCCCTCCTCCGAGGCGTGCTGATCACACAGATGCTTCTCGATCTTCTGCCCCTTGATAATCTCCACCGAGTGGTGGGTAGCCGGTCGAGCGCATCTGTCACACTTACGTTTCAATACTTGGCCTCTATGGGGTAGCCGGGGTGTCGCAGTCAATATCGTATCTGATTCTAAGCTCATGCACGCCCGGCATCAATACAAAAATCCCAGCCTAACCCAACATGCTCTGCTTCGCACCCCGCAACACACTCTAATCGCCCGATGATGCCGATTTCTCATCACCACTTCCCGCTTGCTCCTCTTGAACAAGCCCCGGCAACAACGAATTAAATACCCGCTGCTTCGCGACCTTCGGATCATCCTCCGCCATCTTTTCCATAACCAACTCAACAAAACCCCTGGGATCAAGCCCCCGGCTTTCAAGCAGCTTTATAAACCCGGCCTCATCCAACCCCCACCGAACCTTCTTCACCGAAACCGCCACCAGCCGCTGCCTTACCCTGCGCTTACTCCCATAAACCTCCGGCCTAACCAACAAAACAGCCAACCCCTCACCCCTCGGCCCCGTCCAACGCTCGCCTTCACTTAACCCATCCGTCGAAAAACCCTCCAGCCGAAGCACGATCTTGCGGTGTTTCTTGTCCTTCTGACGCGCCAGCACCGCATCACGGCGCGTGTACACATACGCCAACGACGCCTCCGCCGCTTTGCTGTCCTGGGCCTGCCTGGCCTTGGCGCGATCCGCACGGTAATCACGCCGCATCACAACCGGGTCGATCAAAAATACATCCGTGACCAGCATCGACCTCGGCGAAAGCACCTCATCCACCTCAACCGACGCCAGAAGCCCGTACTCACCGACCTTCATCTTCGGGATCGGAAACACCATCGCCCGCGCCTCTGCCACCGGCATCCTGACCGTCTTAGTCATCACGATCCCCGAACCCCCTACCCGAATTTTTTCCGATAGCTTGGCCTCCGCCTGCCGCAACGTCATACCCGTCGAGCTGGGGTACCGCCGATCGTACTTCGGGCTACATAGATACTCACCCTCAAACTCAGCACACTTCTGCGCAAACACACGCCAGTGCCGATCCCAAAGCTGCTGAGTCTGCGGGTCCAGCCCCTCAACCGCAGACACCCCGCTAGACATTAACTGGGCCAGCAAGACCCAACACGTCAATGTAAATGGAATCGTACGCACGCTAGCTCTCCGATCACTTCCCCGTCACCCTTGGCGCCGCACTCACCGTCAGCGCCAGGTTCCCACTACCGCTGCGGAAGCCTTCCAGGTCCAGCGAAACATAAAGATACCCCGCATCACGCACCCCCCGCGTCACCGCTTGCCTTAATTCATCCTCCATCAGCCGCGTAACCTGATCCATCGGCAACTCAATCCGCGCCACCTGCCCATGATGCCTCACCCGAAAACCCTTAAACCCAAGACCGCGCAACACGTCCTCCGCCACCTCGATCTGCCTCAGAAGCTCCGGCGTCACTTCTTCACCATATGGCACCCGGCTCGCCAGACACGCCGCCGCGGGCTTATCCCAATTCGACAACCCCAAGTGTTTCGCCACCTCACGCACCCGTTGTTTATCAAGCCCCGCCTCGATCAACGGCGAAATCACCTCCGCCTCATCCGCCGCCACCAGCCCCGGCCGATGATCCCCCAAATCGTCCGTGTTCGTCCCGTTGGCGATGTACCGGAAGCCAAGCTCCTTGGTCAGGCGCTTCAGCGAATCATAAAGATGCGTCTTGCAGAAATAGCAACGGTCCCCCGCATTGGCTCGATAGCCCTCATCATCCTGCTCACCGGGCCTCACTTCGATCAACTCAAGGTCAAGCTCTTGTGCCAACTGCCGTGCATGCTCCAATTCAAACCGTGGCAGCGACGGCGAATCCCCAATCACCGCCGGCGCATTCTCTTTGCCCAACACTTCCCGCGCCACCGCCGCCACCAACGTCGAATCCACCCCGCCGGAGTAGGCGGTGACCACCCGCCCGCGCTGACGCACCGCCTCTTTCAGCCGTCCCAGCAGGGTTGATGTTCCGGCCCGACTCTCATCCTGTGGCATCATGCCCGTATTCTATGCACTTCGGCCCCGGTAGGCCTCGAAACCCAAATCCGAGGCCTTTCCAAGCGGATACGACGCCTACACAGCATCAGAACCCCGCCCCCCGCAAGCAAGAGCAAACTTGCCGGCTCAGGCACCAGCGTGGCGGTGAGTACGGCGTTCGTGTCGATCCAATCCTGTCCAAACTGGTTGTTCTGATTAAGAGTCAGTGCAAAGTTCGATCCGTCCGCGAGGATCGCCGTGAGCAAGGCACCGTCGCGGTCAGGGATCGTGAACAACACCCCGGGGTCTAGCCCAATGGGTGTCCCGTCCAACAGCAGTTCCAACACGAACAGGTTGACCTCACTCTGAAACTGGGCTGTAAAAGCAGGCCCAAATCCGCCGCCGGAGATGTTCACGATACTCCCGAAGTCCGCTCGGAACCCCGAGCCGATGGATCCACCCGTGATATTGACCGTGCTGAGGTTGCCTGCGTGGAAGTCGTCTCCGACAACTCCGCCTGAGACATTGATTAACCCGTTGAAAGACGCCCGCAGTCGATCACCGACGCTTCCACCTGAGATGTTCAACGTCCCCGGACCGACGCTGACGAAGCTACCTAACTCGCCGCCGGTGATGGTCACGGTCCCATCCAAGATGGAGCCCGCCGGGAATGGACCTACACCTACACTTCCGCCGCGGATTAGAATCGTTCCGCCATCGGTCGTGATAATTGTCCCCACCGTGCCTGCGTCGATCGTCACGGCACCCGCCTGAGCAACGATGCTCTGCACCGAGCCACCGGCGATGGTGACCACGCTGCCCGCAAACGCATCAAGACTGCCAGCGATCTCGCCGCCTGTCATGTTGATCGTCGCGCCATCGTAGACACTGAAACCACGCCCCCCAATGATGCCGCCAGATATCTCGACCTGGCTGTAGGCGATCCGTGCAAAGTCCCCGACCGTCCCGCCTTCGATATTCAACGTGGAGCCGACCGCAACAAAATTATCACCCAGCGACCCGCCATCCCTGAGTGTCAACGTCTGCCCGGGACGCAGGCCCTGTGGCCCGACGCCCGCCGAGATAATCTGCGGTGTAGTGTCCGGCGGAGCCAGTGAGCTTGAAACCAACGACGTGGTACCGGCAGGGAATGTCTCAAACGCCTGCTCGCTGAAGATGAATACCGAGCCGTCGGCGAATGTGCCGGTAAGCACCCCACCCACAGGCACCCCGGAGTCCAGGTCCGTGATCGCCGACCCGCTCAACTGAAAATCACCACCGCGTAAAGTAATGTCGCTCCCACGCCGACCCCGTATCCCGTCCTCAAAAACACCGCCCGATATGTCCACTGTACTGCCCGCAAGCGGCTGGAGTTGGTCGGCAAAAAGCCCCCCACTGATGTTCACCACGCTGCCGCTGAATAGCGAAATACTGTCACCCACCAGGTTGGCACGGCTGCCGATCTGGCCCCCCGAGATGTTGAGCGTCCCGTTCGCCACTTCGAGGTTTTCGCCTACGACACCCCCGTTGACATTAAGCGTGGCTCCCACGACCGCAAAGTGATCCCCCAATGAGCCACCATCGATCAATGTCAACACCTGGCCCGCGCGTAGCCCGCCGGACTCCGTGCCAGCGGAAACCACCTTCGGTGTGGTATCGATCGGTGCAAGCGGGGCCGACACAAGGGTCGTCGTGCCGGGGGCGATAGCATCGAAAGCCTGTTGGCCAAGGATAAATACCGAGCCGTCGGCCAGGGTGCCGGTGAACACACCGTCAAAGGGTAATCCGCCATTCAGATTCGCCACCCCGGCACCGTTCAACTGGAACTCGCCCCCGGATAACGTCACGTCACTGCCCGGTCGTGCCTCGAACTTTTCATCAAGGAGTCCACCCGAAACAGACAGCACCCCACCGGACTCCACCACAAAACCGCGTCCCAGCACCCCGCCGGTTACCGTGACAAGTCCGCCGGACAATCCCTGATTTGTGCCTGTTATCCGCCCCGATGACATCAATACCGTTGCACCCGCTGCGACCTCAAGCGGCAGTCTCAACTCACCACCCAGCACATTCACCGTGACCCCGCCGAAGGCCGATACCCCATTGACACGCCCACCCTCGAAGATATTAAGCTGGACATCCGCGATAAGTGTTTTCTGTGAACCAAACAAACCACCACTGTTAACATTAACCGTAGACCCGACGAACGAGAACGGCGTTGCCACCGGGAATGTGGTGCCCAGATCATCAACCCGCCCTCCATCATTCACCTCAATCGTGAGGTCCGACCCGAGCGTGAACAACTGACCCTTAAAACCCCCCGCATTCAAGTCGCTCTCTCTGAGCAGCGAATCAACTTGTAACGTGGTCTGAGCAACACCAACGCCTTGACCAAAACCCGTGGCCAATAACACAACAACCGCACACCGCATGGCACACGTCTTCGCATACTTCTTCATCATCATTTTGTTCCCTGGAAAAAGGTCAAAATGCCATGGATACAGTACTGGCATCTTCCGAACTGCTTATCCCCGACGATCCCGTCGCGGACCATGCATATCACTCTAACACCGCCTCGTTGAATCCACAAGCATTTTATTTGCAGTTCAGACACTACCACTGAGCATGGGCACCCGGTTCGCCGCTTGACTTGTCGACCCACCCGGTCTAATCTTCTCCAAGAGACATAAGAAGATATAAATAACTTTTGTACGACCCGCGACTTAGAATCTATTTTTTGTTGGAGCCTCGCCATGCTGACCGTCGGCCAACCCTTCCCTCAATTCCATTGCCAGGCCTGCTCGGGCCTGACCATGGACGACCTGAACGTGATACAGACCGGCGACTACGAGGGACGATGGAAGCTGTTCCTGTTTTACCCCAAGGACTTCACCTTCGTCTGCCCCACCGAGTTGATCGACTTCGCCAAGGCCGCACCCCAATTCGACCAACGCAACGTCGTCCTGATCGGCGGCAGCACCGACAATGAGTTCTCCCATCAGGCCTGGCGTCTATCCCATCCCGGCCTTAAAGACCTGCCCTACCCCCTGCTCGCCGCACAAAAGCTCGCGGCCGACCTGGGCATCCTCGATCCTAAGGAAAACGTCTGCCTCCGCGCATCGTTCCTGGTCGATCCCGACAACGTGATCCAGTGGGTTTCCGTGAATAACCTCTCCGTCGGTCGAAGCGTCGGCGAAGCCCTGCGCGTCATCGATGCCGTCCAAAGCGGCGAACTGTGTGCCTGTAACTGGTCCCCCGGCGAAGACCACGTTTCAACGAATTGACCGTCATCTGATCCCACACACATGTTGCCCAAAAGCAACAACCCGCACGACCCGCTTTGGCACAGGCTGTCCAAGTGCAACGGTTCTACGCCTGTAATCTATTTAGAAACAATTATTTACATCCCCAGCCCGGGATCGCCACCGGCTTCGGCACCCCATTAGCTACCCTCATGGATGATGCGTGCCCAACATTACCTACTCGCGACCCTCAGCCTCGTCAGCCTCTTTACGCTCACAGGCTGTCAGCAAGCCCCCCCAGCGGTTGACCTTGGCCCCCAATTAAACGCCGATGGAAACCGTCGGTCAGTCGTATTGGATTCCTCTCTGCAGCACCACATCGCATCCAGACAACCCGCATCATCGGGCCTCCCCTGGTACGCCGACCGCAACGACTTCTCCCCCGCCGCCAATGCCGGCTACGTCCAACCGACCGTCCAGAGCAGCGTCACCATCACACGCGACAGCCAGTACAGCTCCAACGGCCAAATCCACGACAACTTCTCAAGCACCATCTATCGCAGAGAATACCGCCAGTCCGTCCGATGAATATTAACCGGCACATACTCATAACCCTGCCCCATCACAACACATTTCATACAAAGCGCCGCAACTTGTCGCGCCACCCGCTGCTACAATCAACCCCGACCCTGCTCAACCACGCCTCAGCCGCCGGACTACACCCCATGGACATCAGCATCCAGAAAACACCCGACGGCATCACCCTCATCGGTCTGAACCAAGACCTCGACAGCGATACCATTAAACAACTCAACGCCGGCGTTGATAATCTACTGAATACCAACCGCCGCCGGATCATCGTCGACTGCGCCCGGCTGACCTACGTCTCTTCCGCCGGGATCGGTGCACTCGTATCCCTACATCGCCGTGTCAAAGATGCCCAGGGCGCCATCCGTTTCACCGGCACCAACGGAGCCGTCTTCGAGGTTCTGGAACTCATGAACCTCGGCTCGATCCTGAACCTCTCCCCCGATGTCGATCACGCCCGCCAGGCATTAACCTGAACACTCCACCTCTCTTCAAGCTAGAATCCATCCCCCGGCCCAAGCCGGTATGTGATCGCCAAGGGAAAATTTACCTTTCCCATTAATAGGCGCGGTCGGCCAAGCGACCTCAGCACCTAAACCTACACCGCAGTTTGTAATCATCACCCAATCGCCTCATTGAATCACGGATGGAACCGCAGGTCATGCCCACCCCGCAAGCACAAGCCATAACCCGTGAACTACGCACGGAAATCCGAGGCGAAGTCTACACCGACCCCGTCAGCCTCGGCATACACGCCACCGACGCCAGCCACTACCAGATGATGCCCGCCTGCGTCGTCGTACCCAAAGACCAGGACGACGTCATCAACGCCGTCCGCATCGCCATCGCCCACGACATGCCCATCACCGCGCGCGGCGGCGGCACCAGCCTCGCCGGACAAACCTTCGGCCCAGGACTCATCCTCGACTGCTCCAAGTACATGAACAACGTCCTTGAGGTCAACCCCGACCAACGCTGGGCACGCGTCCAGCCCGGCGTCGTCCGCGATCAACTCAACACCCAACTCAAGCCGTTGGGCCTGCACTTCGCACCCGACCCCGCAACCTCAAGCCGGGCCACCATCGCCGGCATGATCGGCAACAACTCCTCCGGCACACGCTCGATCATCTACGGCAAAACGATCGACCACATCATCGCCATCAAAATCCTGCTCGCCGACGGCACCATCCTCACACTCGACAACTGCGACACCAACCGCTGGTCCGATCGCAGCGCAGGCTCCGGCCGTGAAGCCGAACTCTACCGCGGCATCAGCGAAATCATCCGCGCCAACCACGACGAAATCCAATCACGCTTCCCCAAAACCATGCGCCGCGTCAGCGGCTACAACCTCGACGCCTTCACAAACAATAATGGCCACGCCGGCACTGGGCCTGAACCAAATTCCGGGGGCTGGAACTTATCCAGCCTCATCGTCGGCAGCGAAGGCACACTCGCCATCCTCCTCGAAGCCACCGTCCGCCTCGTCGATAACCCCAAAGCCACCGCCGTCTGCGTGGTCCACTTCGACGACGTGATCGAGTCGCTCCGCCACGTCCCCGCGATGCTCGAACACAACCCGTCCACCGTCGAAATGCTCGACGACACGATCATCGTCGAAGCCCGCCGAAACCCCTCAGCAGCCCACCTCGCCGACTTCTTCGACGGCGAACCCAAAGCCGTGCAGATCGTCGAATTCATGGCCGACACCCAACAGCAAGCCAACCAACGCGCCGAATCTTTCGCACAATCCATGCGCGACACCCAGGTCGGCTACACCACCGTCATACGCAACGACACCGTCGGCATCGGACACATATGGGAGCTGCGCAAGCTCGGCGTGGGACTCGCCTCCAATATCAAAGGCTCCGCCAAGCCGCTGGACTTCGTCGATGACGCCGCCATCCCCGTCGAGCACCTGGCCGACTATATCCGCCGACTCCTGGACATCTGCGACAAACTTAACGTAAAAGTTTCGATCTGCGCCCACGCCTCCGTCGGCGTCCTGCACCCCAAACCCCTCATCGACCTGCACAAGCCCGACGACGTCAAGAAGATGCGCACCATCGCCGACGCCGCATTCCAGATGGTCAAAGAATACGGCGGCTCCTGGTGCGGCGAGCACGGCGACGGCCTGGTCCGCGGTGAATACATCGAACGCTTCTTCGGACCAAAACTCTACGACGCTTTCCGACAGGTCAAAACCCTCTTCGATCCCGGCAACCGCCTGAACCCCGGCAAGATCATCGACACGCCCAGGATGACCGAGAACCTACGCTACGGAACGCCGGATTACAGCAAACGTATTGCCGAGGTCAAATCCAACTACCACTACCACGACCAGGGCGGGTTCGCGCTCGCCGTCGAGCAATGCAACGGCCTGGGCGCCTGCCGGAAAACCGACACCGGCACGATGTGCCCTAGCTACATGGCCACCCGCGACGAAGAGGCCGTCACCCGTGGCCGAGCCAACGCGCTACGACTCGCCATGAGCGGACAACTCGGCCCCGACGCACTCACCGACGACCGCCTCCACGAAGTCTTGTCACTCTGCCTCTCATGCAAAGCCTGCAAAAGCGAATGCCCCAACGCCGTCGACATGGCCAAACTCAAAAGCGACGTCCTGCAGATGCGCCACGACCGCCACGGCACACCCCTGGGTACCAAACTGATCGGGCGATCGCCCGACATGGCACGCTTAACCGCGGGCATCCTCGCTCCCTTCGTTAACTTCGTGCAATCACTGCCACCCTTTAAGATCATCTTCGAGAAGATCACCGGCATCGACCGCCGCAGACCCCTGCCCAAACTCGCGCGTGTCACATTCCCCAAACTGCTGCGCAATCGACCCTCACCACCCGTACAACCCGGCCCCACCGGCGGCCTCGGGGAATCCGGGGAATCCGGGGGATCCGGGGGCCACGTCGTCCTCTTCGACGACACCTACACCAACTACTACGAACCCAACGTCGGCCTCGCCGCCGTCCAACTACTTCAAGGCCTCGGCTACCAAGTCACCATCGCCAAGGCTGGCTGCTGCCAACGCCCACGCTTATCTAAAGGCCTGGTCAAAGAAGCCAAAAAATACGGCACAAAAACACTCCAGAACCTCGACATCTTCGCCAAGCAAGGCCTCCCCATCCTCACACTCGAACCAAGCTGCGCCTCCGCACTGGCAGACGACCTCCCCGACCTGATCGACGATCAAGCGATGGGCCAACGGGTGGCCGCACAGATAAAGTTGATCGACACCTTCCTCGCCGAAGAACTCGACGCCGGCCGCCTCAAAGGCAAACTCGTAAGCGACTGTAAGGACGCCCTGATCCACGGCCACTGCCACCAGAAAGCACTCTTCGCAAGCGACAGCACCGCACGCCTCCTCCAACACGCCGGCGTCAACGTCAGCGAAATCGACTCCGGCTGCTGCGGGATGGCCGGGTCATTCGGTTACGAGCACCACGACCTCTCCATGACCATCGGCGAACAACGCCTCTTCCCCGCCGTCCGCGAAAAAAAACCCGACGCCACCGTCGTCGCCTGCGGTTTCAGTTGCCGACATCAACTCAAAGACGGCTGCAACGAAACCGCCAAACACCTCGTCGAAGTCATCCGCGCCGAACAACAGGCTTCTGCTGATTAATTCTTCCCAACGCCAAGGCCTGAGGCCCTCGAAGAGGGTCGAAGACTTGGGTATCCCCCTTTGCATCGTTCAGAATTGATGCAATCTACTGTTGCATCCTCACTCCCCCGCCTCCCCCATCATCACCCCCGTCCGCAACGGCTCCAACATCACCACCCGCGCATCATCTGACTTCTTAAGCCACACCTCCGTGATACAAACCGACCCGTCCGCCAGTGTTGCTGAAATACGATATGCACCCGCAAACACCCGCACACGCACGTTGCCCAACCCATCAGCCTGCGTCTTGATATCAGCACGCCAGTGTTCGTAATAAAGACTATCAACCACCCGCCCGCTGGGCGTGGGCAGCCCCATCTCATCAATCAGCGCACCGCTAGGCTCGCCCGCTAACTCCGCAGTCAGCCCCGCAAACCAGATGCCCTCAATACCGGGCCGTTCCATCAGCGTGCGCAGCACCGTCTCCAGATTAATCGCAGCACTGACCCCGCTATCCCCACCAACAGTAAGCCCGCTGAAAATAACCGGGCTGTGTATCTGATCGATTTTGGACAACTGCCTGACCAGCGACCGCCGATCGAGTGTACCGCTGAATCGTTGATCCAGCGCAACCGTATCCACGGGGATAAACGCCTCACCCATCGCGGTGAGTCGGCGCTGCATCTTCTGAAACCTCCCGATATCCAACGCATCATCAAACCGCGCACAAGCCCCCCCCGGACCCCCGGATTTTCCCCCCGGATCCTCCCCAGAATGTCCCCCACGATTCTTGACAGCCACCGATTCATACAACCGACGAACCACCGCAACCCCCGCCTGTCCCTCAACGAAGCTGTGCGCCAGCGTCTGCGTATACACATCAAACTGCCCAACGCGACCGCCGAACTGTTCATAGATAAGATCGCTGTACCCCAGCACCGCCTCCGCCAGCGCTTCCCCTGTCAACTCCGCCGCCCACCCTGGAATCCGCCCCGCGTCCGCCGACACCATCGAACCCCAACGCACCATCATCCCCCGCGCCTCCGCTTCATCCAGCACCCGCTCAATCAATTCGACCTGCCCCGGATCCAACGGCGACCCCATCTGCGGCTGCAACTTTGGCCAACCCGTCAACCGCTCCAGCGACACCGCGTTAAAACAACGCCGGAACTCCGTGTGCGTATCCGCGCCCAACCCCTGCTTTGGCCAACCCGTCTGCGGCAACACAAGCCCGACATGAAACGCGCCGCGCGTCTGCTCGATCCGAACTTCCACTCCCCGCGCCGGCCGACCGCTGGCGTCAAACACAATCACACGCAGGTCCGTCTTGTGTGCAGCATCAATCTTCTTCTCAGATTCGCTTATCCAAGGCCCCGCCAATAACTGAGCCGACACCTGCGCACCATAACCAAACACTATCGCAGCACAGACAAGCAATCCAATCCCTGATCGATGAAACATGTGAATCCCGCCTGGCTGAACTAAGTAAGCAAACCGATCGCCTGATCCAACGTCTTAACCTCTAAAAGCTCCGCACCCTTGGGCGCTTTGGTATCAGTCGGCGGGCAGATGATTTTATTAAACCCAAGCCTCGCCGCCTCGTGGATACGCTGGCCCATCTGCTGGACGTGCCGAATCTCACCACCCAGCCCGATCTCCCCAACCGCACACGTCCCCGGCTCGGTCTGCCTGTCATAGTGCGCCCCAGCGATCGCGATCGCCAACGCCAAGTCCGACGCAGGCTCAGTCACACGCACGCCCCCCACCCCGTTCACAAACACATCCTGATCCGCCAACCGCAACCCCCCACGCTTCTCCAACACCGCGATCAACATCGCAAGCCGATTCGAGTCAACCCCGCTGACCTTCCGCTTCGCCGCGCCCAGAAAACCCGTCGCGGTCAACGCCTGCACCTCCACCAGCAAACAACGCGACCCCTGCAACACCGGACACACCACGCTCCCGGGCCGACGCTGATATTCCTTGGCAAGCAGCCCGCTCCCATCTGTTACCGGGCACAATCCCTTGTCCGTCATCTCAAACAGCCCAACCTCCAGCGTCGCCCCGTAGCGGTTCTTGATCGCACGGATCACCCGATGGCTGTGGTAACGATCCCCCTCGAAATAAAGCACCGCATCAACCATGTGCTCGATCAGCCTCGGCCCGGCAAGCTGCCCCTGCTTGGTCACGTGCCCGACCAGCACCATCGCGATCCCCGCACTCTTCGCTAAGTACACCAACTCCTGACAACACGCCCGCAACTGCGTCACGCTCCCCGGTGCCGCGGGCAGGTCGCCCTTATAAATCATCTGGATCGAATCAATCACCACCATGTCCGGCCTGGTCTTGCGCACCTGCTCGGTAATACGAGCCAGGTTCGTATCCGCCAGCACAAACAACAGCTCCGCCCCGTCCGCGCCTAGACGCTGCGCACGCAAACGCAACTGCTGAATCGACTCTTCACTGCTCACATACAACACACGCTTGCCCGACAGCGCCAACTTATCCGCCGCCTGCAGCATGAGCGTAGACTTGCCGATCCCCGGATCACCGCCGATCAACACGACGCTCCCCGGCACCATCCCGCACCCCCCATTATCCGCAGGCTCCCCGTGTCCGTTGGTGACCGTGCCCCCCAACACACGATCCAATTCCCCGATCCCGGTTGCCAGTCGTTTGACCCCGTCCGCCTTCATGTCCACCGATTTGATCGACACCGCAGACGCAGCCGATGCCATCGCCTCGCCCCGCTGGCGATCCGTCGAGGCTCCCGCCGTCTCGCGATGCTCGTCAAGCGTGTCCCACTCCCCGCAGTCCGGGCACTTGCCCATCCACTTGGTCTGCATCGCACCGCAGCTATTGCATATAAATGTCACATGAGTCCGAGCCATGCCGCCAGCATAAGCCCTGTCCACCCATACGACCACCTAACCCACCCCGTCGCCATACAACTGACATCCCCCGCCCCACAGCCACAACCTTTGATGCCCGCCGTGACCGAGCCTACAATCACCCGCTGTCCCCCTTACGTTCAACCCTACCCGCAACGAGAATCCCGTCATGAGCAAACCCACCGCCTGGCGTCTGGCCTTCATCGTGATGATGACCGCACTTCTGGTCGTCCTGACCGATGCCTGGGCCGCCAAGCAGGCCGACACCTACAAGCAGCTTGACCTCCTGGTCGAGGTCCGCCACGAGTTGGTCCAAAACTACGTCGAAGAACCGGACCAGATCGAACTGATGGAAGCCGCAGTGCAAGGCATGGTCTCCTCCCTGGATGACCCCTACACCGTCTTCATCCCAGCCGAGCACGTCGAACAGTTTTCCGACCACCTGACCGGGTCATTCTCCGGCATCGGTGCCGTGATCGAAATGCGCGACGGACGACCGCGAATCAACACACCTCTCGAAGACTCCCCCGCCTGGAAAGCGGGGATCATGGCCGGTGACATCATCCTTACAGTCGATGGCGAATCCACACTCGCCCAGAGCCAGATGGATGTCATCAAACGCATCAAAGGCGAAGCCGGCACCGATGTCGTCCTGAACGTCCGACGAGAGACCGGCGAAGAACTCGACATCACCATCACCCGCGCTCAGATCAAGGTCAAGACAGTCCGCGGCGCACGCCGACTCGCCGACCAGAGCTTCGATTTTATGCTCGACCCCGTCAACAAAATCGGCTACGTCCGCATCTCCCAGTTCACCGCCAAGACCGCCGACGAACTGCGATCCGCACTCGAACAACTCAACGAACAAGACGTCCAAGGCCTCATCCTCGACCTCCGCTTCGACCCAGGCGGCCTCCTTGATTCCGCATGGAAAGTCAGTGACATGTTCCTCACCAAAGGCCAACGCATCGTCTCCACCAAGGGACGCAACTGGCCCGAACAGGTCTTCGACTCCACCGACGACACCGTCATGCCCGACACACCCATGGTCGTCCTCGCCAACGAGGGCAGCGCCTCCGCCTCCGAAGTCGTCACCGGCGCATTGTCCGACAACAAACGCGCCCTCTTCGTCGGCACACGAACCTTCGGCAAGGGTAGCGTCCAACAGGTACACCGCCTGGACAGCGGCCTGGGCGCACTTAAAGTTACCGGCGCTTATTACTACCTACCCAACGGTCGAAACATCCACAAGAAACCAGACGCCGAGGTCTGGGGCGTCGATCCCGACGAGGGCGCCTACGTCCCCATGACATTCGAGCAGTACGACCAGATGATCAAGACCCGCCGTGAAGCCGACACCATCCGCGCAGATAACGGCCACGGCGACTCCGCAGAAGTTACACCCGACTACATCGAAAATATACTCCACGACCCTCAACTCGCCGCCGCCCTCCGTGCCGTCCTGGGTAAGACTCAAAATGATAAATGGCCCACCGTCGGCCTAGCCAACGCCGAGGAACTCGTACGCCTTCACAAACGTGAACAACTCGAACGCCGACGCGGCCTGCTGCTTGATGAACTGCACCGCGTCGAAGCCGAACTCGCCGACGGGGACGAGAGTGTAGACGCAACAGACAAGCAACTCTTCCAACTCGATCAGGCCGAATCGCCCGTCACCGATACAAGCCTGGACCTCATCGCCACACCACCCAAGACACCGCAGTCCACCGCCCCCGAATCATCGGAGCCAGACGCACAAATACCCGATCCCACCGAACCTGTGTCAGCCGAACCACAAACAGAGTTGCCCGAGCCACCTGCCACCGAAGAACCCGAGTTGCAGGAAGAAGTCGACGTTCAGATTGAAAAAGAGGTTAAAGCAACACATCCGCAACCCGCCCCCACCCCTGAGCCGGCGACCCAGCCTTGACACTCATCCTCGGCCTGGAAACAAGCTGCGACGAAACCGCCGCCGCGATCGTTCGTGACGGCCAAATCGTCCTGTCCAACGTCGTCGCCACACAGCACGACCTCCACCAACGCTACCGAGGCGTCGTCCCTGAGATCGCCAGCCGCGCACACCTGCAAAATATCAACCCCGTCATACAGGAATCTCTCGACCGCGCAGCCATCACACTCAACGACCTCGACGCCATCGCCGTCGGCCACCGACCCGGCCTCATCGGCTCACTACTCGTCGGCGTCAGTGCTGCGAAGACCATCGCATGGGCAACCGACATCCCCCTGATCGGCATCGACCACGTCCAGGCACACCTCCACGCCGCAACCCTCACTGACCCACCAACATCAAATAAACCCGCACCCCAAATAGACCCGCCATCCTGGCGGGGTAACTCAATAACGGGTAATCCCAAATCAGATTTTTCCGTAACGAGTAATCCCCAACCGGGTAACCCCCAACCCCCCCCCACAGCGTCTTCAAACGCCGCCCCCAACACACCTTCCCAGAATAAGGGGTCGGGAGTCGTTTCTAAAGAAATACAAACCACAAAATCGACTCCCGACCCCTTAATAAATAGCGGAGCACAAAACAAAGCGCCAGGAACCTTTACCCCGGCAGATGCCCCCGCCAAACTCACCTTCCCCGCGCTGGGCCTGGTTGTCTCCGGCGGACACACCAGCCTCTACGCGATGAACTCCCCAACCGACCTCACTCTCATCGGCGCAACCATCGACGACGCCGTCGGCGAAGCCTACGACAAAGCAGCCGTCATCCTCAACCTCGGCTACCCCGGCGGCCCAAAGCTCGACAAACTCGCACAGCAAGGCGACCCCACCCAACACGACCTCCCCCGCTCCATGCTCGCCAAAGACAGCCTGGACTTCTCGTTCAGCGGCCTGAAAACAGCCGTCCTCTACACCGTCCGAGGCCACCCCAAGGGCCGAGGCGCCGCCGCAAAGTTCCAGCGCAGCATCGACGACTTAAATGAACAGCAGATAACCAACATCGCCGCAGCGTTCCAGGCCGCCGCCATCGATGCCATCATCAAAAAACTAAAACGTGCCGTGCAACACATGACCGACCAGGGCACCCCCCCGCAATCCCTGGTCATCGGCGGCGGCGTCAGCGCCAACTCCCTGCTTCGCACCCGCGCAACAGAACTCGGCGAGCAACTAAATATCACCGTCCGCATCCCCGCCTTCGCCTACTGCCTGGACAACGCCGCCATGATCGCCGGCCTCGCACACACCCACTACCAAGCCCACAACTTCGCCAACCTCGACCTCCCCGCCATCGCCTCGGGGTCGGTGTGATTCATAACCACCCAGCCACCCCTACCATACATGAGTCAAAAAAAATACAGGGAAGCCCATAGCTTTTGGGCTTCCCTGCGTCATACATAAAATTACTCAGTGAACGACCGGCCTATTCCCCGTCAGCCTGATTTTCGTGATGCTCGCCTTCGTCATCATCTTCGATCTCTTCATTACCTGCATGTGAATCATCGGTGTCGTTCTCCACAGCATCATCGCTTTGCTTATAAGGCTGCTCTTCCAGGATCGAATCAACAACGTCCTGCACATGATTAGGCTTCAGCCCCACCGCACGCACCACGTTGTTCCGATCGACCACCGCATACGTCGGCCACCACATCACGTTCCACGCCTTGGCAACCTCATACGTCGAGTCCTTCCCCACCGGGTACTTGATCCCGCGATCCTCAGCAACCTTTTCCATCTTCTCCTGACCGCTGGCAGACCCACACACACCCACAATCAACACCCCGTCCTCAGCGTACTTCTCAGCCATCTCGTTATTATGCGGGATCGCTGCGATGCAAGGCCCGCACCACGTCGCCCACAGATCCACCACCACGATCTTGCCTTTCATTGTTTCCGCCGTCTGCTCCCCGTTAATCCACTCGGTCAGTTTCAACTCCGGTGCCTGCTCACCAATCATCGCGTCGTGCGTGGCCCGCTGGCTCTCTTCGCCCCAGAACCACTTGCTCGGATACGGGTTCTCCCCCGCCATCACAATCGGCGTGCCGACGAAGAACAGGATGAGTAACGAAGATACGAAGCCAAGTCTGCTTGTGAACATGAAAAATTCCCTTTCGGTTGATCCGTGTCTGCCGGATATTAACGCGTACATGATACCGCCTACCAGCCACCTGAACCTACCAGCGCCTAACCACGATTATTTCATCTACGCAACCCCCCACCCCGAGGTTCACCTCCAGCTACGCGCCTCTCCCTAATAATGCTCAAAAAACTTGCCTATCACCCAAACCCACAACGTTTAGCCGTCGAGGCCACGCGATGCCCCCCTCATCCCACCACGACGAACATGAATCTACCCTAGAATCCACCCATGATGTTCGATTTGATATTCCTCGGCACAGGCACCAGTGCCGGCATCCCCATGATCGGCTGCCACTGCGAAGTCTGCACCTCCGACGACCCACGCGACCAACGCACCCGCCCCAGCGTACTCATCCGATACGCCGGCCACGAACCCGACCCCCCCCCCGAACACACCCCCGGATTCACCCCCGGACTCACCCGCCAATTCCTCATCGACACCGCGCCGGAGATGCGCCAGCAGGTCATCGCACAAAAACTCAACCGCATCGACGGCGTCCTCTACACCCACGCCCACGCCGACCACATCTTCGGCCTCGACGACCTCCGCCGATTCAACGCCGTCATGAAAACAGCCGTCGACATCCACGCCGAACCCATGGTCCTCGCATCACTACGCAAAATGTTCCCCTACGTCTTCACCCCCGAGAAAAATATCAACCCGTCATTCGTCCCCACCCTCATCGCACACGAACTCCAACCCGCCAAACCCCTCGACCTCTTCGGCGCCACCTGGACCCCCATCCGCCTCCTGCACGGCCGACTCCCCATCCTCGGCTTCCGCATCGACTTCGCCGGCAAATCAATCGCCTACTGCACCGACGTCTCCGCATTCCCCCCGGAAAGCTACCCCCTGCTGCAAGACCTCGACGTCCTGGTCATCGACGGCCTGCGCTTCCGCCACCACCCCACCCACCTCACCATCGACCAGGCCCTCGAACAGATCGAACAAATCAAACCCAAACGCGCCTACCTCACCCACATGGCCCACGACATCAAACACGCCGACGTCGAACCGAAGCTACCAGAGGGGGTATTCCTGTCTTATGACGGGTTGGTCGTAAACGTATGTGAAACACATGCCCGCCAAAATGGCGGGCCTATATAGACCCGCCATCCTGGCGGGGATATTCCGTTGCGGGGTTATCGCGCCGTCACAACCTTTGCAAATCGGTTGATTCATTCATAAAATCACACACAATCACACACAATCACACACAATCACACAATACCCCTCCCTTTTCCAAACCAACCCATGCCAAACACCCTCGGCATCCACTGGATCGCCACCACCCACGGCACATGGCTGCACGGCGACCCACGCGGTTCCTGGAACAACGGCCAACTCATCGGCCCCGACCCATTTCTCCAAGCCGCCATCAACAAACGTATGACTCACGACGCAATCGTATTGTCACGGGCCGAAATCATCTGCGTCGCCTCCGATATGGGGCACACGATCACAGAGCAAGGCCACCGAGTTTACGCCGCAACATTTCACCCAACACACCTGCACATCATCTTCGCACCACTCCCCGAAGACATCAGCACCACAATCGCACGACTGAAAAAACGCTCCGCCAACCTGATCCTCAAAGTCCGCCGCAACCTCGGCGACGACCGCAAACACCTCTGGACCAAAGGCCGATTCCCCGTGTTCATCTTCGAAGAACACCACCTGCACAACGCCATCCAATACGTCCGCCGACACAACACCCGTATCGGTTTGCCCCCCGACCCATACGACTGGATTCAACCGTTACACCCACCCCGCCAAAACAACCGCCCCATATAGCCCCGCCATCCTGGCGGGGTTCTCCCTGCCCGGGGTAAACGCGCCGGAGCACCGTCTGTGGCGTAATACCCGGCGGGGTAAATCCTGACGGGGCATACCCATATCACAACCCCATCCCACACCGATTGATCGTTCAGATGGCTTTATCCCGCCCCCATCAACGCCCTCAGCGCCGCCCCAATATCCGCCTGCCGCATCAGATGCTCACCCACCAGCACACGATGCACCCCCGCCTCCGCAAGCCGCTTAATATCGTCATGCGTCTTGATCCCCGACTCGCTGACCAGAATATCCAAATCAGGCACATCCTTGAGCAATTTAATCGTGTGGCTAAGGTCGGTCGTCATCGTCTTGAGGTCGCGGTTATTGATCCCCAATAACTGATACCCCGGGTGTGGGAACCCGACGTGGCTCTTGATCTGGATCAGGCTCTCGTAGTCGTGAACCTCCAGCAACACCGTCATCTTCAACTCGGTCGCCAGGATCAACATATCGATCATCTGCGGCTCGCCCAGGCACTCCGCGATCAGCAATATCGCATCCGCCCCAGCCGCCCTTGCTTCGTACACCTGATACGCATCAATAATAAAATCCTTGCGCAACACCGGCAAAGGCACCGCGGCCTTGATCTGCGCAATGTAACTCAACGACCCCTGAAAATACTTCTCATCCGTCAGGCAACTGATCGCCGCCGCACCCGCCCCGTGATAAGCCTTCGCGATGGCAACCGGGTCGAAGTCCTCACGAATCACCCCCGCCGACGGGCTTGCCTTCTTCACCTCCGCGATCACCCGCAACTCACCCTTAGGCCGAGTCACCGCAGCATAAAAATTCCTCGGCGGCGACACCTCCCCCGCACGCGCCTTCACCTCATCCAGCGGAACCGCCCCCTGCGCCGCTTCGACTTCCAGTTTCTTATCCGCCACGATCTGGGCCAGCACATCGCTCATCGGTCGGTCCCTGGGGTTGGTATACGGCTCGGTCAGGCCGAAAGCATAACGCCTACCGGGCAGACTGAAAAAACGCTACACCCCAGACGTTCCGGGTTTTGCCCGGATAGACCTGTCAGGTACACTCCGCCGGGACCACGTTGTGACCAGTTTTTACAGTTAGGATCGCGCATTGCCACGGATCGGTTTGTTGTCTGACTCACATGGGCGGGCCGTCACCACACGGCTGGGCGTCCAGGCTCTGCTCGCAACGGGTATCGACCTGCTGATCCACCTCGGCGATGTCGGCTCGGTCGAAGTCATCGACGAACTCGTCGTCCATCAACCCACCCCCGCCCCCGGATTAACCCCCGTCTCCCCCGTCTCCCCCAGCTCCTCCGGCTCCCAAGACCCCATCCCCGTCAGACTCGTCTTCGGCAATTCCGACTGGGACATCGGACCATTAAGCAAATACGCCCAATGCCTGGGCATCCAAGTGAACCACCCCGTCGGACACATCGACCTACCCCCCACCCCCGGAGCAACCCCCGCTCCCGGAATAGCTTCCGGTACAACACACGATGCACGCCCCGTCACATCCCCCGCCCCCCGCCAACTGGTCTTCTGCCACGGCCACCAGTCCCAACCCATGACCCGGGCACTCGCCCAGAACGCCGCCTACCTCTGCCACGGCCACACCCACCAGGCATCCGACACACGCTCCGGATCCACCCGCATCATCAACCCAGGCGCACTTTGCCGGGCACACCAATACACCGTCGCCGTCCTCGATACTGATAACGACCAATTGACCTTCCTCCCCGTCCCAGCCACCGCCTAAGCGCCGCCTGTTAAAATGGGCTACACTAAACGCGATATTCCCGTCTTCCATAACCCGGCGGGCAAGACCCAATGATGCCCGATCAACAAACAGACAAATCGATGCCCGGCCTGAACATCCGGTCGTTTGAGTCACAGGACCAGCAGGTGGTCTCACAGCTCTACGACCAGGGCCTGCTCGCCGGCCAGATCGCCCCCAATGACTCCGGGGCCGACATCGACAACATGCGCGAAGCCTACTTCGACAACGAACGCCACCACTTCTGGGTCGCCGAGTTAAAAGGCCAGGTCATCGCCATGATCGGTGTCGCCAGCGATGAACCCCACACCGCCGAGATCCGCAGGCTACGCGTCGATCCCGCACACCAACAATCACCCATCGCCTCGACCCTCCTGGAAACCGCAATCGCACACTGCAAGCACCACGGCTACCTCAAGGTACGACTCGACACACGCTTCGAGCGCGACGCCGCCGTCGGCCTGTTCGACCACGTCGGCTTCCAACACACACGCACCAAAAGCATGCACGGCAAAGAACTCCTCGAGTTCTACCTCGACCTCTACCGCCCGGACAAACCCGAAGGCGAGTAACACCAAGATCGTTTAGTTCTCATCTGCCTACGAAGCCCATGTTCAGCAGAACGTGGGCACGGCGTCACATATTTACGCACGAGTTCGTTATGGAATTGGTATCAGGTCGTGGCTTGTGCCGCATCCGGGGCAGGCGGGTTAAACCGCGAGCCTTCCAGCGGGATGCGTGCATTGGTACTTCGCCCCGGCATGTACGGCCCAATCGCCGCCGCAGACAGGCCGACCACCACGTCCACCAGCGTATACATCCACCAGTACGTCGCGATATCAAACTTCATAAACACCAGGATGCCGGTCGCCACCATGATCGCCAGTGTGATCGGGATCAACCCGCGCCACGCCAGCTTCATCAACTGATCGAACCTAAACCGCGGCAGCGTCCAGCGTATCCACATCATGATAAATAGCAGCAGCGTGATCTTCCCCACAAACACGTTGAACTTGATAAACACGATCAACAACCCTAACCACCACGATTGCCCACCCCCGCCAGCGATCTCCGGTAAAAGGTGCATCCCCGTAAACGTCGTGAACATCGGCGCGATATCCCAGCCGCCCAGGAACAGGATCGTGAAGAACGCCGACCCCGCGATCATATGCATGTATTCAGCCAGGAAGAACAGCGCCCACTTCATCGAGCTGTACTCGGTGTGGAACCCGCCGACTAACTCCTGCTCCGCCTCCGCCAGGTCAAACGGCGCACGGTTCGTCTCCGCCAGTATGCAGATAAAGAAAATAATCGCCAGCAAAGGGTGCATCATGATCCCCCACGCCGCCCCTGCCTGCTGGGAAACAATCAGGCTCGTGTCGCTGCTCCTAAAGCACAGGATCGACACGATCACACACACGCCCATCGGGATCTCGTAGCTTAGCATCTGGGCCGTCGCCCGCAGCCCGCCTAAGAACGAATACTTGTTATTCGACGCATACGCCGCAATCACCACGCCGTACACGCCCAGCGAAGACACCGCCAGCATGAAGATCACCCCGATACTGATCGGAGCCACCGTCACAATCACCCGCCCCGGTTCCGCCACCAGCAACCCACCCACCAACGGCAAGAACTCCGGCAGCGTCAGCCCCGGGAAATAATACTGCCCGCCCCAAGGCACCACCGCCCACCCGATCATCGCCGGGATCACCATCATCACCGGTGCCAGGCAAAACAATATCCTGTCCACATGCGGCGGCGTGTAGTCTTCCTTAACCAACAGCTTGATCCCGTCCGCCAACGCCTGCCCCAGCCCGAAGAAGAACATGTTGTTCATGAAGTTCATCTTCAGCCCACGCCAGATATTGTCCTGCCCGAACGAAAAATTAGTCCGGTTCGGCCCGATCCGGTCCTGCGTCCACGCCGCGACCTTCCGCTCAAGGAAGATCAAGTACGCACACGCACCCAGAATCATGTGAGAAACAATCGCGATCAGGACCAGGCTGACGAAGAACTGTGCGGAGAACGGTGTGAACATGGGTCTGCTTGTGCTCGTAAGTGTCCGTAGCGTGAGGTCGTCATACCCGGGGGGCCGTCATACCCGAGGCCGGGGATATATCCGGGGATACCTCCGGGGGTCGGCATTAACTGACCGATGCCGTTACAATCGACCAGACCCACGTTTGGGTCCTGACCCGACGAATCTATAACCGACCCGCCGATTTCAAGCACAAAGAGTAGGGCCAGCCCACCCGTGAAGCAAACCAACACCGCCACCAACCAGCCACCCCCCGACGAGACCATCAAAGAGACCTTCGAGTCCATCGTCATCGCCTTCATCCTCGCCTTCGTCTTCCGGGCCTACGTCGTCGAAGCCTTCGTCATCCCCACCGGGTCCATGGCCCCCACACTCTTGGGCGCACACTACCGCGTCGAGTGTGAACAGTGTGGATACGACTTCAAGATCAACTACGGCACAGAACACGACGAAAAACGCAACCCCCGCACCGGTCAGATTACCTCACCCGCACGCTGGACTGGCGGCGCAACCTGCCCCATGTGCCGCTACAACATCAATATGGCCACCCACGCCAGGAGCCTCCCAGGCGACCGCATACTCGTACACAAATACATCTACACCATCAGCGAACCCAAACGCTGGGACGTCGTGGTCTTCAAAGCCCCACACATGCCCGACACCAACTTCATCAAACGCCTCGTCGGCCTGCCCAACGAATCCATCCGCCTCCTGGACGGCAACCTCTACACTCAAACCGAAGGCCAATCCAACTGGAACATCGCACGCAAAAGCGACAAGCCCAAGGTCCAACGAGCCGTCTGGCAACCCATCTACCACAGCCAGTTCGTCCCCCGTGACGGCGGCGGACTCAACGGCCCAGGAGAACGCAGCCCACGCAACCGCTGGTCAACACCCTGGATCGTAAAATCAGGCAACTGGGACATCGACGGCCAACGCAGCTACCAATACCAAGGCGGAGACACCGGACGAATCACCTTTGATTTCGACCGAGACCAACGCTTCACCGTACCAAGCGTCTACCCCTACAACCAATACGACCGATCGACCTTCGGCGACAACATCGAAGATATCCGCCTCGCCGTCGCACTCCAACCACTGACCCACACCTCCTCCATCAGCCTCTCCACACAAACACGCCTCACCGGTGAAACACAAACCGTCACCGTAACCATCCGCACCGACGGCTCCATCACACTCACCGCACTCGACCCAAACACCGGCAAATCCGTCGAGCTTATGACCCACCAGGCCAACCCCCTCACCATCAACCTCACCACCCCCATCGAACTCTGGGCCGTCGATCAGGAACTCAGCGTCTGGATCAATGGCAAACGCGAGCTGCGCTACCTCTACGCCAACAACCTCACCTCAGAACAACTCATCAACCGCCCACCACCACGACGCGTACCCCGTATCTCCATCGAGATGACCGGAGGCCCAGCCATCCTCCATCGAGTCGAACTGGACCGCGACCTCTACTACGCCAGTTCCAACGGCCGCCCCGCACGAGGCGGCCTCATCCGCGACGCACAGGGCCAAGTCGTGACCGACCCCGACTACATGCGGCCCATGCAACTCCTCGACAACGAATTCTTCTGCATCGGCGACAACAACCCCCTAAGCGACGATGGCCGATTCTGGAGCCCAGGCTCAACCATCAACGACAGCGCAGCCGTCGCTCCAGGCGCCCTCTGGATACGTCAGAACTACTTCGGCAAACCCATGGACGACAACTCCCGCGACGGCATCGTCCCCGGCAAACTCATGATGGGCCGCGCCTTCTTCGTCTACTTCCCCGCACCCTACTCTTGGAAAAGCTCCAGCTTCAACATCAACGCTATCCCAAACTTCGATGACATGCGCTTCATCCATTAAGCCATGTATATAAAGCTAAGCCTCGCCCTGACCTAAAGCTCATAATGACCCAGCTTTAAAGATATCCACGAGTTTTTCCACATCCCCGGCGAGTCGCCAGCACACCCCCCCAATCATGGCGATCTGGGTTGGTTTATCGACTTGATAGACAACTGGATTTTCCCATAAAGCATTGCATGAGCAGCTTTAACAGGCCGATCTATATAATTCCATCTCCCCCGTGGTCTGCTTTGACCCAAGGCTGCTTATCCCTACTCCGCCCTAGTGTCGTGTCATGCCTGAAAATTCGATCCTGTCGGCGGCATGTTCCGATGAGGGGAAGGTATCATCTATCCATCACGGAGGTCTATCATGGCTCAAGGACGAGCGACGGCGAAGTATCGGGTGAAGTTGACGGCG
>JAJRRS010000068.1 GCA_024279275.1 Planctomycetota bacterium
AGTTCCGCCGCGTCGCTGTCTTGATGTAGAGAGATGTCGATCGTCCAGCTCCTTGTAAAAGAACCAGTCTCTCAAACTGAACGCAAGAGCGCAACCTAACATGCGCCTAACGCGCACGAGTTATTATTGGAATTGGTATTACACCTTGATAACTCACCCCGCTCATCCACCAATCCACCATACACACCCCCCCACCTCCGCGCACACACATTGAACAAACCCACCCGACGCGCCCCGCGCGGACTTGCCGTTTAGCGCTTGATCGAAGATCGCCCGCCCCCCATTCATCAACTCGCAGAAAACCCTCGCAACTCACCGCATCCCCCCTTACAATCAAAACATGGGCGTTGATCGGGTACACAGACTGCTTCGGCTCATCACGGTCCTGCAACGTGATGAGCCAAACACCACCGCCGGGCTTCTTAAAGAGCTGGGCGTCAGCCGACGTACCTTCTTCCGCGACCTCAAGCTGCTGCAAGAGGCGGGCGTCCCCTACCACCACGACAAGGCCCAGGGCTACCAGATCGACAAGAGCTTCTACCTCCCCCCGATCAACCTCACCGTCACCGAAACACTCGGCCTGATGCTGCTGGGCAAGTCCGCCGCCACCCAACGCGGTCGGCCCATGGTCGCCCCAGCTCTTTCAGCGATCTACAAACTCATCGCCACCATCCCCGACCCCATCCGCGAAGCCTGCAGCGAGTTGATGGCCAACGTCTCCATCGCCACCGACCCCGCGCCCGCCAGCGACCTGGAATCTCGCTACCACACCGTCCTGCAACGCGCCATCGACCAGGGCCGAACCTGCCGGATCGTCTACCAAAGTCCCGTCGAAACCGACGGCCTGCACGCACTACTTAACCCCTACCTCCTGCACCACGTCAACCGTGCCTGGTACGTCTTAGGCTACACCGATGTCCACGACGAAGTCCGCATGCTCAAACTCGTCCGCTTCATCGAGGTCGAACCGACCGACGAACCCTTCGATAAGCCCGAAAATTTTCGCATCGAAGACAAACTCGGCGCAGCCTGGCGATTGATCCCCGAGGGCAAGGAACACAAGATTGTCCTGCTATTCTCAAAGAAGGTCGCCACCAACGTCAGCGAAGTCCTCTGGCACAAGTCCCAACAACACAAAATCCTCGACGACGGCCGATGCGAGATGACCTTCACCATCGACGGCATCAACGAAATCGCCTGGTGGCTCTGCGGGTATGGGGATCAGGTGCTGGTCGTTAAACCGCCAGAGCTACGCGACCGGGTTGAAGCGGTGCTGCGGTCGGCGTTGAAACAATATGAACCCAACGAGCCATTGGAAGTGGTGACGCTGGAAATGAAGTCAAAATCGAAAACAAAACAACAACGTTAAAGCAAATGAGATCTACCAGATGTAAACGCAACCTCCAGAGGTCAGGCGAACTTTATGGGTTGCCCCTTTTCATTCATAGGCCGAAAATAGCCAATGATCTGTTCGTGCTTCCTCACACAAATCTGGATATGATTCTTGCTCGCGAAACCCGCATTTTCATACAACTGTTTCCCCTCAAAGAAAGCGGCGCGAACACTATCAAAGGGTTTTTGTTTTGCCCCATTGCGTGTGCCATGGAGCAAGCGTAATACCGCACAATCCAGATTTCTTCTAAACAGATCGGTCCCACCACTGTTCTTAGGCACTTCGATTTCAAGGATGCCAAAACACTCTTTTAGGTCGTCATAAGCTTGCTTGACCATTTTAATGTATCGGCTGTCCAACAGGTTCAAGCAGTTGCCCAGGTTAATTACCGCACCAACCACGGCGGGCGTCTTGATTTTCTGGCCAGATGGGTGAGATTGTTTGGACATGTCCACTGCAAAATCATAAGCCCGCTGAGCATTATGTTCCCAGAAGTAGATGCCGTCACCAAGCCAATCGTAATCGTTCTTGCTTGGTTTAAGAGCCACTTTTCCTGCAAAAACATCCTCAGCCAGTTTCTTATCACAGCCGTGGTAGCCAAGTATAAATGAGGGGATCGCCGCGTCCACAGTCAACGGTATCGTTTGGCAAGTGTGATACCGTTGGGTGACGACTTACTCTTCTCAGCCAAGCCCGTCTTAACAAGAAATGCACCGGCCTTCTTGGGGTCCTCAAAATCCTTGCGGAGTTTGCGGGATGCCACCATATATTGCCTGACAACCTTCGGGGTAGTTTGCTTTTTGGCCATTGCCTGATCCATATACGAGAATAGTTGACACCACTGTCAATTATCGGCCACAAAAGTGGTTTTGTCCAGTAGAATCCAAGGTTTCAGTACTAACTGTTACACATAGCGCAAGTCAGCTATGCCCTTGGATCATTGCTCTGGGCATCCTTAAACACCTCCGGCAGTCGGTCTGTGAGGTCTTGGGCGCGGATGCCGCTTTGCCCGTGACGTTTCGCCCAGATGTCCCCGGCCTGGCCGTGCAGTTTAGCGCCTAACACGGCGGCGTCGAAGGCTGACATACCCTGGCCTATCAATGAGGCGATCAGGCCGGTGAGGACGTCGCCGGAGCCTGCGGTGGCGAGGGCGGGGTTGCCGGTTTGATTGGTGTAGAGGCGTTGGCCGTCGGTGACGACGGTGTGTTGGCCCTTTAATAAGACCACGGCGTGATGGTGTTTTGCGAGTTTCGCGGCGGCTTCGGAACGCGATCCAGGGTCGGTCGGGCATTCGGTAATGCCAAGCGGTTTTGCAAGACGTGCGAACTCGCCGGGGTGCGGGGTCATGACCAATTCCGCGCCGCCGTCTTCCCGGGGGCGAGGTCGAGGGCGGCCGGTGCGGGCTAATAAGTTCAAGCCGTCGGCATCCAGAACGATCGGACGATTTCCTCGCAGTAGTGCCAGCACCTTCTGCCCGCCACCCTCGGCCAGACCCATCCCGGGGCCGACCGCGAGCACCGCCTTGCCATCCGGGTCCGCGATGTCGATCTCATGACGCCAACCCTCGGCATCGCCCTGAAGCAACACACCCGTCGCGCAGGGTTCAATCGTCAACGCATACGGCAAGACATCCCCGGTCGTCGCGATCTTTACCAAACCACTGCCGCTTCGCAGCGCAGCCCTAGCGCACAAGGCTGGGGCACCGATCATCGTGGCGCTGCCGCCGACGACGATCACCGTGCCGAACGTTCCTTTGTGCGATTCGTCGGGGCGGGTCGGCAGGTCGGGGAGTTTATCGACCGTCACAAGTTCACTCATCTTTGCCCCCAAGCCGATTGATCAGGCACGCGCTGTAGGCTGCGCCGAAGCCGTTGTCGATGTTGACGACGGTGACGCCGGAGGCGCAGCTGGTGAGCATGGAGAGCAGCGCGGTGACGCCGGCGAACGATGCGCCGTAGCCGACGCTGGTGGGGACCGCGATGATGGGTGCCTGGATCAGTCCGCCGATCACACTGGGCAGCGCCCCTTCCATCCCCGCGATGCAGACGACGACCGACGCCTGACGCAGCGTGGGCATGTGTGGTTCCAAGCGATGCAGCCCCGCCACCCCGACATCGTTGATCGCCACGGCCGGATGCCCCAGAGCCTTGCACGTCAGCAGCGCTTCCTCAGCCACAGGTAAATCACTGGTCCCCGCGGTCATGATCGGGATCGTCGGCAGGCCTTCAACGGATTTAGGGGCTGTGCCTACGATCCATGTCCCCCCGCGTGTGCCCGACTCGATCGGTATGTCCGCAAATGCTCCCCGCAGCGCCTCGCCGTGCTCAGCCGTCGCCCGCGTCACCAGTACGCAACCCTCACGCCCATGGAGCACACGGACGATCTCGACGAGTTCCTCCGGGCTTTTACCCGCTGCGTAGACCACCTCCGCAAACCCGCACCGACGTTTGCGGTCGTGGTCGATCGTGGCGAAACCTAGCGGCTGCGCCCGCAGCGCCAATAGTGCCTCACGGGCCTGGGCCGGGGCCAACGCCCCTTCTTGAACTTGTTTAAGGATGTCATCCAGTGGATCGGGCATTGATGCTCTCAAAAAATCTCAGAAAGTTTCACGCTTCGGTCAACACAGTGCCATACAGGTGACACCGCCCCATTTTACGATGCACTAAGTTACCAAACCCGGTTCAGGCTGTTTTCCGGGACGGCCTTGGCCGACCGACAATCAGGGCCCGCCCGCGACGGACACGCATTCTCCGTTCCACCCCCTCCCTGGGTTCGGAGAACCTTGGCCGAAATCCCACATCGGCCACCCCCCCCCGGAATTATCCGGATTTGCTTGGTATCCCGGGGGCCGGGGGGCGTCGCGGCGGTGTCCCTATTTATGGCTACAAAGGGTGCCGTTCATTCCACCTCGATCACCTTCACCTCCAGCCGACCAAACATCGGCAGCATCCCGACCATATCGTTGACCATCTGGCCATCACGCATCGACGACACCGACAGCGCGATATGCGCCGCATCAAAATCGCGTTCACCCAGGACCGCATCCAAATCAATCCATCGCCTCCCCCCGGATGCATCCCCGCCCCCGGATTCACCCCCGGATTCATCCCCGGATGTTGTTCCCTCAGCCCCGCCATCTTCTGCCACCGCAACGACCCAGGCCTGGGTCCACATGTGATAGCCAAAGACGCCCTGTTGGCCGAGGAACTCATCAACATAAAGCAAGCCCGTGACCGTCCGGGCGGGGATGCCCTCCGCTCGCAGTAGTGCGGTGAGCAGCACCGCGTGCTCGGTGCAGTCGCCCTGCGCTGTGGCCGCGACCTGCCCCGCCGTCGCCAGCCCGACCGACAGATCCTTCTCGTCGATGTAGCGGTGGACAAACGCGCGAAGTTGGGTCGCCTTCTGCACGTCCGACATCTCGATATCCGAGTCGGGCAATGCGTCTTGCGATAATTCACGGACCGCGTCGCTCTCATGGTCGATCATATTCGACGACTCAAGATCAGCCTGCGTCGGCAGATCATCGATCACGTTCACCGGCTGATCCAGATCCAGAATCACCGCGGCGGTGGATTGATTGTCAAAAACAACACGCTGATAACCCGTGCGAGGCAGGGTGATCGCGGTATCTCCCTTGATCGAGACGCGGTAGATCGCGCGGCGTGACGTGCGGGGTGATTCAATCGTTTTATCCGGGTGGATCAGGGTCTGGGCCATCATCCTCGGCGGGTCCACCTCTGCCTTGGCGAGTTGTTCGTCGGCCTCGATCATCTCGAAGTCCATGCCCGGCATGAGCTGAATCGTCGACTTGATCGGCCGACCCTGTTTATCGACATACTCACGCATCTGAATCCCAGGCAGGTTCGAGGCTGTCGCCTCCCAGACCACCGCCGGGACCACCTTGCCGAACACCTCGACGCTTTCCTCGCCGACCACTTTCATCGACATGTCCAGTGCCGTCACACCCATGCTCGCGTCGATCAGACCAACGGTTATCTCCCGATCGCCCTCAGCGATACGCTGCTCGATATACCGCTGCGCCGCGGCGGGCGGCAGATACTTCTCAGCCAACAATGCCATAGTGGTGGTCCGCGCAGCGGGGCCTTGGCCTGTGGTTAACTCGATCCCGTCATCGTTAAACTTCGTGTGCTGAATAATCGCAACCGCACCGGGCCTGAGTGTGGACGATGCCTCGATCGGCTTGCCGTCCAGTGTTTCGACGAACCACGTCTCGATTTCGATGGCGATCGTCTGATCGCCCCGCCGGATGGCGAGCTTCATATCGGTCTGTGAGACGATCCGGTCGCCCTTGCGCCGCTCGGTGGTGTGGGCATAGCCCGCCTGTTCGCCGGACATTTTTAGAACGTACCACCGGTCGAACGTCGTCACGGTATCGTCTGACGCCGGGGCCTGCGCCCATACCGAAGAGACGCACAGAACCGCCAGGCAACACAGGGCAAGGATAGGTCTGGTATTCATGCGGAAGATTGTACCTTCACCCCGCAACCCCCGGCCAACCCCCGGCCAATGCCCGGCGTAGTGAGTGAAGGCTGTCAGGCGGATACAAGGCGAAACACCAGTCACGCCGACGGGCGATCCGGGCATTTTTCACGCCAGCCCGAGCCAGGTGTAACTCCCGCTTAGCCAACGCCATCGCGTCAGGATTCTGCTCCGCCAACTCGCGATTGATCTGATGCAGTTCGCCAAACGCCGCCCGCCGACGCCCCCGGCCCCCGGCTTGGCCCCGGTCGTCGTCCATGTGTTCGAGGAGATTGCGTTTGCGTTGGACCGCTTCACCCTCAAGCCCAAGCACACGGTCAAGGTTGTGTGGCAGGTGATGCATCCACCAGACCGCACGATCCAGCTCGGCCCGGTCGGCCACCGGTGCGCCCAGGTCCAGAAATACATCCGCCGTCACCCCCGCCATCGGCGAAAGCGTCTCGCCAGCCCACGCACGCCACCATGCCTCGGTCACACGGTCGTAGACAAGCCCGCCTGTGCCGTGGATAAAAAGGTCGCAGACGTAGCCGCGCATCACCGCTGTCAACATCAGCGCCCGGGGTAGCAGCGTCACAGCTTCGCGGTCGATTGGTTCGCCGTCGTCATAGACAAACATCGGGGCTGAGTCCGCCAGATCAACAAACACGCGCTGGCGTGATTCGTTCCATGCCACCGCCCACAACGGCAGCTCCACCAACTCACGCCCCACCACCATCGGCGTCATCCCGGCCAACGGAAACTCAGCGACCGCACGGTTGTACAAGATCGCGCATTGATGCGCATCGGCAAGCATCCGCGACACAATCGTTTCATAAACATCCAACCCCGCGAGGTCACTGACCATCATCACCGGCACGTCCCCGGCATAGGGTTTTTTTAACCGGGTCAACACCACCGCAATTTGTTCTGCAAGCGATTCGCACCCCCCCGGAAGTTTGTTCAATGCACGCTCTAGCGCACCGGTCAACTGTGAATCCAAACCGGCAAGCCGTTCTTGAAGCAGACTCACATCGGCCGGCGGCTGAAACCCGGTCGGCACACCTGTTTTCTGCTCGGCCAACAGCACCGTTTTAATTTTCAGTTCATCGCCATCCACAAACGGGACTTCAAGACGCCAGGCCTCGTTGGCATCCTGATCTACGATCAGGTGTAGCCGTTGCGTCCCCAGCCTTTGGGCTGCGAGACTAAGCGCGATGTCTTTAGCGAGGATGCCGGGGTGCCAGAGCTGCGCCTGGTGGCCGGTGGCGATCAACGCAGTTGCGGAAGAATTAGGTGTGGCGGTCCCGAGGCGTTTGGCGCGGGTGTTGATGCGGTCAATTAGAGCGACGTGAGCGTGCTGTGGATTTTTTTTGACCGACCACGCAGATATCGCCGGTTCAACACGCACGCTGGGGGGAGAGTGCGTCATACCGCGGCGGTACAGGGTGCGAACTTGTCGGGGTGCTTGGCTAACTCGGCACGGAAGACCTGCTTGTAATGCGCAAGCCGATGGACCGCGTCATCGAGCGGTCCGCCGAAGCTGCGGTTGGGGTCGTTGTAGATCAGGTTGATCGGTATCTCGGTGATCCGAAGGTCCGCCGCCGCCGCCATGACCCAGGCCTGCAACGGCACGGCGTAGCCCGTCACGTCGATGTGCATGTGCGTCAGGGCTGAGACACGGTAGGCCTTGAACCCGCAGAAGGTGTCGGTCAGTGACAAGCCCAGGCAGCGGTTGACCATGTCGGTGATCTGCCCGTTGATCGCACGCCGGTCGGCAGGGGGCGGATCACCACAGCGTTCATCGTGCAGGTATCGGCTGCCGGAGATAATGTCCGCATCATCCCGGGCGATCGCCTCATAAAAATCCGGCAAACTTTCTGGCTCGTGCTGCTCGTCGCAGTCCATCGTGATCAGCCAGTCGTATTGGTAGCACTGCGCGTATCGGAAAGCATCGCGGATCGATCGGCCGTAGCCTCGGTTCTCGGCGTGACGGATCACATCGACCGGCTGTTTTGCCAGGAGTGTCGGCGTGTCATCGGTCGAGCCGTCGTCGATCACCAGGATGTGCTCGGCAAACTGACTGACCTCGGCCAGCACCTTGGTCACATACTTCTGCTCGTTGTAGACCGGGATGGTGACGATGATGCGGGGGCCGGTGATCTGGGGGTCGGTAATCCGGGGGCCGGTGATGGATGGACGCATGTAATAACCTCATTGAACAAAGTCTGGGGCACTGAAATGTAGGCGACAGGCCACCGCCGATCAACCTGACCAACGCGCCAACTGGACAAACTGTTCCACCGACAGCGATTCCGGGCGAACATCCGCACCAATCCCCTCGGGGAAAGCACGATCTCGGCCCAGGATCGCCCCCAACTGCTTGCGGCGCTTCTGAAACAGCTTCTGTACCAGCGAACTTAATGCAGCCGGGTCATCCGTCAATGGCGTATCCCGGCGGACCAGCCGAAGCACCGCCGAGGCGACCTTGGGCCTGGGCCAGAAACACTCCGGCGACAGCGTCCCCACCCGATCAATCTCGCACATCGCCTGAAGGATCACGCTCAGTTGCCCGTAGTCCTTACCCCCCGGCGAAGCCCCGATGCGGTCCGCCACCTCGCGCTGAATCATCACCACCGCAGACGACATCCCCGGATGATCCACCGCCAGATTCACTAGCAACGGCGAGGCGATGTTGTATGGCAAATTAGCGATCATCTTGAACGGCCGACCGCCCATCAGTTCTACCACCGCCGGGTTCAGAACGTGCTTACTTTCAAGGACATCCCCGATGTGTAATTTGAACCGATCGCCGAAGCTCGACAACCGATCGAGCAGGATCGGTTCCATATCTCGGTCGATCTCAACCGCCACCACCGACGCCCCCGCCTCGAGCAGCCGTTCCGTCAGCGCCCCCGTCCCCGGCCCAACCTCCAACACCAGCCCGCCCTCTTGAAGGTCAGCAGCCTCCATGATCCGGCGCATGTGGTTGCCATCGTGCAAAAAATTCTGCCCGAACCGCTTCTTGGGGTGCAACCCGTGCCCGGCTAGGAGGTGCTTTATGTCGGTGAGGGTCTGGGCCATCCCCGTACTTTAACACAGAGCTCACGGAGTCACGGAGGATACAGATGCAACAGGGATAAACGCTGATGAACGCAGATGGGAAAAACACCTGACGCAGATCCTGCTCGGGTCTTATCAGCGTTCATCAGCGTTTATTACTGTTTCACATCTCGCGCCGACGCAGCACCACAAGTGTGCCCAGTGACAGCAGCGTAAGGACTGCCGGCTCGGGGACCAACACCGCCGGCGGTGTACCGCCATTCCAAAAGGTTGACACGATGTTCCAGTCGTCCAGCCCGACAAACCCATCACCCGAAGGGTCGCTTAGATCGCCCGGCGTGACGAAGCTGTGCCAGTCAAACAACAGGATTTGGATGTCGTCGATCCCAACGAATCCGTCACCATTGAGATCGCCCGGCGTGCCCGTGTACTTCCACGGGCCAGGTGTCAATGGCGAGTTCCAGTTACCCAGAACCAGGTTCAGGTCAGCGATGCCCACAAGCCCGTCGCCCGTAGGGTCGGAGCGCGGGTCGGCAGAGCCATCGGTATTCCACTGGTTGAGTATCGTGTTCAGGTCAGCGAGGCCGACAAAATCATCGTCGTTGAAGTCGCCCTGCAGGCTCAGGGTGTAGCTCCACGGGCCTTGCGGCGTGCCCGCATTCCAATTGGCTGTGACGTAGGACAGGTCGTTAATATCCACAAGCCCGTCACCGGTGGGGTCGGAACGTGGGTCGGCTGAACCGTCCGTTAGCCACTGATCCAGCACGATGTCCAGGTCCGTATCATCTGTGTAACCGTCAATATTCAGATCCCCCGGCACGAAGTCGGTCATCAACTCGCCGCCCGCCAGCGTCCCGCCGATGAACTTGGCCTGCACGTTATGCGATTCCGTGATGCCCAGCGACCAGACCCCAACCGCATCGTCGCTGAAAACGAAGTTGCCGATGGAGAGGTTGCTGATCGGTATGCCGGTGCCCAGGTCCGCGGTCCAGCTCGCGCTGATGCCGGTCGGCCCAAGGTCGAAGGGGTCCGTCCCACCCACATCAATCGCGCCACCAATCGGGCTGTCCGTCGTACCGACACGGCCGACATACGATTCGAGATTGATCACGGAACCCTGGGTAAGCTCGACGAAGATATTCGCTCCGGTCCATCCGTTGGTCGTGGTGACCTTCAACGCGTTGGCGACTTTACCGCTTTCGGTTGAGACATCGACACCCACAGTGATCGTCCCTAAAACCGGGCAGGCGATCGCCGCAACGGTCGTGGCCGTGAAAACAAAACGTGTCATGTTGAGTTCCCCTTGGATAAAAGCGGATGATCAGTCACCGTGCCGGACGCTATTATCGTAATCCTCGCCTTGGTGAAATACAAGAAAATACCTAGCGCCAGCGAGACTTTTAGACTAACGACCCACCGCCTCCAACCACGCCTTGGCCATCAGCCTGTGCCCCGCGACGGTCGGGTGCACGCCGTCGGGTGCCCAGTACTCGGCGGGGGCATGTTTCAGTGCATCATTAAAAACCTGCTGATACGGCACCCACACGGCCCGATGTTTCTCGGCAATCTTCTTAGCGGCGTCACGGTAGGCTTCGATCCCCTCGACGTGTGCCTCGGTGATGTCGCCGGCTTCCAGCAGGAAAGGCTCGCCGAGGATGAGCTTGATGTCGGGCAGTTCGGCGCGGGTGCGTTCCAGCAGCGTGTCGTAGTCGTTGGCATACTCAGCGACCGTCCCGCCGCAGCCGTTAAAGTGGATGTGGCAGTAGTCGTTGACGCCGACGAGGATACTCAAAACATCGGGCTTGATCTTCAGGCAATCACGCTTCCAGCGGTCGGCGAGCTGGTAGACCTTGTCGCCGCTCACGCCCCGGTTGTAGATATTCAGCCCAAGCCCCGCGTGACGCTGTAGCAACTCGGCGGAGGTATGGAAGACGTAGCCCTGGCCCAGAGCGGCGGGGTCGTTCGGGCCTTTTCGGCCCTTGCGGCGGTTGGCGTCGGTGATCGAATCACCCTGAAATAGCACAATATCGTTGGATCGAAACATAGACCGGCAAGCATACCGCCAAGCGTCACAGCCCGCTATGAGACCCACAGTGACCGATCAAACGGAGTAGCCACAAAAAGGCACAAAGTACACAAAGGCGTGCAGCCGTATCCAGGAGGCTTTGTTTTTTCGTCTGCGGAGCGGGGTGGACCACACGCGCATTGCGTTTTTACGCCTTTTGTGACTTTTCGTGGCTGAATCCCCCGCTCCCCCAGCCAGTTTGAGTACGATAGACCCATGCCCATCCGCAAGCTGTCCAAGCTGTTAATCAACCAGATCGCCGCCGGCGAGGTGATCGAACGCCCCGCTGCCGTCGTCAAGGAGCTGGTCGAGAACAGCGTGGATGCCGGGGCGACACGGATCGAGGTCACGCTTGAAGATGGTGGGCGTCAACTCATCCGCATCAGCGACGACGGCCAAGGCATCCCACCAAACGAATTGCCGCTTTCGGTCGAGCCTCATGCCACCAGCAAACTCACCGCCGCCGATCAGCTCGCCGCGATCGGCACGCTTGGGTTCCGCGGTGAAGCGCTGGCCTCGATCGCAAGCATCAGCCGACTCAAGATCACCAGCCGGGCCACGGTTGATGGCAAAGTAAACGAAGCAGGCGCGGTGCTGCAAGCCAGCGGCGACCAGTGCGGCAAGGTTTCACCCTGGGCCGGTCCGCCGGGGACGGTGCTGGAAGTCCGCGACCTGTTCTTTAACACACCCGCCCGCCGAAAATTCCTCCGCACCGCGCCGACCGAGTTCGGCCACATCAACGACACACTCACCCGCATCGCGATGGTCCATCACAACGTCGCCTTCAAGCTCAAACACAACGACCGGGTGACGTTCGACATCCCCGCTAACCAGGAACGCGCCCAACGCTGCGTTGCGCTACTTGGCAAAGACCTCAACGATGAGCTTTTAGAGTTCACACACGACGACCTCCCCGAGCGTGGCGGCGCAAAAATCTGGGGGCTGGCGGGCCAACCCTCGATCGCCCGGGCGACCGGCAAAGCGCAGTACCTCTGCGTGAACGGCCGACCCATCAAGGACCGCAACCTCGCCCACGCGGTCAAAGAAGCCTACCGAGGCCTGATGCCGATGGACCGCTTCCCGGTCGCGGTCGTGTTCCTTCAGATCGACCCGCACTCCGTGGATGTCAACGTCCACCCCGCCAAAGCCGAGGTCCGCTTCCGCAACCCCTCCCACGTCCACGGCCTGGTCCTCTCAGCAGTCCGCCAACGCCTCCTGGGCAGCGACCTCACACCCAACGCCAGCTTCGCCGGGCAAAGTGCATTCGCTGGCTCTACTTTCCACCCCTCAGCCTTCACACCTCAACCCCCGGGGGCGGGGGCGGGGGCGGGCCTATCCCCCAACGTTTCCACCGACGCCTTCGTCGATTTCTTCCGCCAGATGGACCCCAAACAAAAAGGCTTCGCCTATCAGGAAGTCCGCAAAGCCCTCGCCGCAGAAGACCCCGCAGCCGTCGAATCCGATGACTCGCCGCTTATCACTTCCCAAGACACCACGACTACACAACCTCAAAACATCAACACGCAATCCGTCTTACAAGTCCACAAAAGCTACCTGGTGACCCAGGATGCCGACGGCCTAATCATCGTCGATCAGCACGCCTTGCACGAGCGCGTCATGTTCGAGATGTTGCGCAAGCGTGTGCTGGGTGAAGGCAAGCCATTGGAAAGTCAACGGCTACTGATGCCCGTGATCGTGGATGCCGACGCTGGACGCCAGGCAACCCTCGAACAGATGCAGCCGCTACTAAAAAAGATCGGCATCGAACTCGCCCCCATCGGCCCGGACGCGATCGCGGTGCAGGCCTTCCCCTCGTTCCTCTTCGAGCGCGGCGTCGAGCCGGACACGTTCATCGTCGATCTTGTAAACAAAGCCGACGCCGGGCAACTGGACCTGTCGAACCCTAACGTCGAAGAGTCCGCCCTGCACGAGGTGCTGGATATGATGTCCTGCAAAGCAGCCGTCAAGGCCGGCGACAAAATGAACGAAGACGAACTCGCCGCCCTGCTCGCCAAACGTGACGAGATCGAACGCTCCAGTAACTGCCCCCACGGCCGACCCACCACCCTACGCCTGACCCTCAAAGACCTCGAAAAACAGTTCGGGCGGACGTGATGCGACTTCCCTCAGCCCCGGGCTCTGCCCGGGGATCTCCCCAAACAAACAGCAGGATCAGGGGCGTTTCAACCCACGTTTTCAGCCTGATGTTTGCGCAATTGTGTCTCGTGCCAGTGAAGAAGCAGTCGCGTAAGTTCCTCGCCCTGCTCCGCAGCTTCCCTCGCATCAGTTTTGAACTTCTCCGGACTGAGCATCCGCTTTCCCGGAAGGGATTTTGTGATGCCGTGCAAAGCAATGTTTCGATCGACTCGCCATTTATCAATCTGATCGAGAAGATCGGAAGACGACAACTCTTGCGGACCATCAGCCCACGACAGTTGGCGTTTACAAGACACCTCGACTTTACCGCCCACATATTCCTTTGCCATCGTGATCAATAGGCCTAACGGCGTTTTGGCCTTAGCATGCTTGCCTTTCCCATTGACATACGAAAGCAACCGATCCGAAATGATCGACTCGAAAATGGCGATCCTTTCGAGGTAACAACCATGCTCCGTCGCCTTCTTAACCAAGTCCCATGCGTAGGTATATCGGTCGCCCTTGGCAGTGTTTTTATTCGCTACTATGGCCATATAAACCTCATTATGAATGCTGGCGTATTGCTGCCGATAGGAGTAAGGGTCCAGCTACGGCTTGTTTGGTTCGATAATGCCTTGCCTGATATCTGTGAGCGTCTCGTTTATTCGGAAGAAAAGAATTACTAGTTCGCATATGATCCGCAAACTGATCGGCCCCAAGATCATTATTGCTACTGCCGCGACGACTTGTACATCTCCACCATAACCATCCATGGCATCCACGATCATCTTTCCGCCTACCGCTATATAGCCTACAGTACCAATCCAAAAGAGAGCTTCAATAATAAGCGGCGTCATCATTCGCCGAAAACGCAGAAAATCGCTCATGTTTGATTGACGAGTTGACATCTTAACCCTTTCCCAACAGCCCATAGAATTGCGCCCACTGCGGGCGCATGGCGGAGCCAGCTTACCCTGCGCCCGCTATGGGGTCAAGTAAATCTTTACATACCCGTGAATATATGCTGGTCCGGCGTGCGTTGCTGGGGATGCGTGAGGGGGCGGAGCTATCCCAGCGGGCTTTGGGGGAGAAGTTGGATCGACCGTACTCGTTTGTCTTTAAGTGTGAGGCCGGCGAACGGCGGATTGATCCGATGGAACTGATCGCCTGGTGCCGGGCGTGTCAATGCGACCCCGCGCAGGTGATCAAAGACCTCGAAAAGCAGTTCGGGCGGACGTGAAGAACAAAGAGGATTCACCGCGGAGGGCGCAGAGAACGCGGAGGAAGACAGGGGCGGTGGAACAGTGATGAACGCAGATAAACGCGGATACCGATCCAATCATAGGGGCTGTATCCCTCTCTTATCAGCGTTTATCCGCGTTCATCCCTGTTCCTCTATTCTTTGCCTTCCTCTGCGTCCTCGGCGTTCTCTGCGGTGAATTGGCTTTGTGTGCTTTACAAGTTTTTTGACACGAAAAAGCCCCGCCTTTCCAGGCGGGGCTGTGGGTATGTGCGTGGATGTGATATCTGACCGCGGGCTTAACTCAGCGCCGCGGCACCGGCGATGATCTCGCTTAGCTCGGTGGTGATCGAGGCTTGGCGGGCACGGTTGAACTTGCGTTTCAGAGCCTTCTGCATCTTGCCGGCGGCGTCGGTGGCGGCCTTCATCGCGACCATCCGCATGAGCTGTTCGCTGACGGTTGCCTCGTTGAAGCACTGGAACAGGTTGGTCTTCACCGTGATCGGCAACAACTCGCCGAGCAACTCCTCCGGCTCCGGTGAGAAGTCGTAAACCGTCATCGGGCCTTCGCTCTTGGCCTTGTCGCCCTCAGCAGCGACCGGCGGCTCAAGCGGCAGCAGTTGCAACACCTTGGGCTCCTGACGTGACATCGACACGAACGCGGTGTAGATCACCTTGACCGAGTCGTATTTGCCATCGGTGAACATCTGCATGTAATTTTCGGCAAGCCGTTCGACATCGGTGTATTCGGGCTTGTCGGTGATGTGGCTGTGGAACGCATCAACGGGGATCTGGGCAAACTTGAAGAACCCGCTGGCCTTCTTGCCCACGACTTCCAAGTCGATCGTGTCGCCGCCCTTGATCTGCTTCTTGGCGGTGCGAAGGAGGTTGGCGTTGTAGCCGCCACAGAGTCCGCGGTTGGAGCTGATGACCAGGATCAGGTGCCTGCCGACCGCCGGCTTGGGGGCACTTAATAGCGGGTTGCTGACCTCGCCGGTCTCCCCGAGGTTGGCCGCCAGCTCGCTGACCATCTCGCTGATCCGCTGGGTGTAGGCCTGGGCCTCGGTGGCCCGCTTCTGCATCGACTGGAACCGGGCGGTGGCGATGAGCTGCATCGTCCGGGTGATGCGTTCGATGTTGCCCACCGCCTTGATCCGGCCCTTGATATCGCGTGTTCCTGCCATAGTCGGGCCATCATAGCGTCTGCCCCGGACACGGCAACGCAGCGGAATACCCCGGGATTCCCCCCGGATTCCCCCCCGGTTTTTCCCGGCAAGCCAGCCCCCGATAGCCCCCGCAAGGCCGAATCCAGCTACCGAGCAGGGATTTTCATGGCCAGGACGAAAAATAAAGATATAATTGTATTAATAACTCATCCCATAGGGAGGCACGAAATGAATGCCACCGCCAGTTCGCACCCCGTGGCAGGACACCCCCGGACAGGACACCCCCAGGTAGATCGCCCTGAAACCATCCAGGGCCGTGACCCCTTGGAATCGTTCCGCGCCCCACCCGCTGCGGGCACCTTGGGGACCTGGCTATTCACCGCTGGGCTGACTATCGCGTTCGCCTGGCTGTTGATTGGCTACGTCATCACACGATCACGAACACCCGTGCCGGACTTGACGGTTCCCGTGTGGTTCTGGTTCAGCACGTTCGCGCTGCTGGTCAGCAGCGTGTGCTTGCACTGGTCGTACCTGTCAACCAGGATGGGCCGGGCCACCGTGACAAGCCAGGCGCTGATGCTCAGCACCCTGCTGGGCGGGGTATTCGTGTTGTTGCAGACACCTGGGCTGATCGAGCTTGTCCGGATGCACCGTCAGTCGGCCGAACCTATCGCCCCGGGGGCGGGGGCCGGGGGCGGCGCAGCACCCTACATGCTCATCCTGGTGATAGTCTCACTGCACGGCCTGCACGCGCTGGCCGGACTTGGAAGAATGATTACGCTCAACCGAAGTGTCCACCACGACCCAGCCGAAGTATATGCCGTCGCCCACCTAAAACAGATGTGCGTGTTCTGGCACTTCCTGGCCATCGTCTGGGTCGTGATGTTCGGCATCATCCTGTGGACGTGAAAACAATAAGAGCTAAGAAAAAGACTTTGACAGGATGACAGGATGTTCAGGATAAAACGCATCGCAGCGGACCTGCTAATCTTATCCTGACTATCCTGTCATCCTGTCAAATGCCTTCTGTTCTATGCCCTCTGTTGTGAAGTCATCTTACAACCTACCCGCGCCGCGTACGGAACTTCCCGCCCAGCCCCTTCTTCGGCAGGTTCTTGGGGATGTTGCCGTCGGGGAACATGGCTTTAAGCTCGTCTTCGGAGTAACCGGACACGTCGATCCCGCCGGTGACCCGCGACTCCAGCGTGCGGGCAGGCGCTTCGGCGCGGCGGCGCTCGGCGGCACGATCGTCACGGATATCCTCAGGCACCGGGCCGGGCTTGAACTTGGGATAATCAAGCTTATCGATCATCGCGCCGGCGATCTTCTCGATCTCGGTCAGTAGCTGGCCTTGATCGGGGGTCACAAAGCTCCAGGCGGTCCCGCGCCGACCGACCCGGGCGGTGCGTCCGATCCGGTGGACATAAACCTCCGGGTCGTCAGGGAGGTCGTAATTAATCACGTGCGTAATATGCTCGACATCCAGCCCGCGCGCCGCCAGATCCGATGCGATCAACACGTCGAGATCCCCCGCACGCATCGCATCCATGACCTGGGTGCGCTTACGCTGCTGCAGGTCGCCGTGGATCTCTCGCGCGCTGATATCTTTTTGTTGCAGGTACTTGGTGATCTTGTGGACGGTGGCCTTGGTCTTGCAGAAGACGACGGTGGTGTCGGGCTTCTCGTGCCGGAGCATATGCAGCAGCAGCGAGCGTTTGTCCCAAGGCTCGACCGGCAAATACTTCTGATCCACCATCGACACCGTCAGCGAACCAGACACCGTCGTGATTTTTTCCGCATCGTCTTTCATAAACGACCGGGCCAGCGACTCGATCGCGCGGTCGATCGTGGCGGAGACGAAGACGGTCTGGTGCTCGCCCCGGACGCTACGGAGGATCTTCTTGATATCTTCGCGGAAGCCGATGTCCAGCATCCGATCGACCTCATCCAGGACGATCCACTTGATGTTGTCGAAGTGGATCTGGCGTCTGCCGTGCAGGTCCATGACCCGGCCGGGGGTGCCGACGATGATGTGCCCGCCGCGCTCGACGGACTTTTGCTGCGCCCGCATCGACTCCCCGCCGATGATGCAGGACGTGCGGATCGGGGTGTGCTTGCCCAGTGCGTCCAGCTCGGCGGCGACCTGCGTCGCCAGCTCACGGGTCGGCGTCAGGACCAGCCCCTGCATCTGGACGTTGGGGTCCGCCATGTGGAAGATCGGCAGGCCGAACGCCGCGGTCTTGCCCGTGCCGGTGCGCGCCTGACCGATCACATCTTTGCCGGCGAGGATCGCGGGGATCAACTGGGCCTGGATATCGGTCGGGTGCTCGAAGCCGGCATCGGTGAGTCCTTTGACGACGTTGTCGCCCAGGCCCATGCCAGCAAAGGTAACGGAGGTATCAAATAAATCCTGGGTCGTATTCGGGGTGCTCATGTGGGATCGCCATCGCTGCCGCCGGGTATTTCACGGCGGGCGGGTGTGCTGTCAATGCGTCAGGAGGCGACCCACGGCCGCGCAAACCCCGCGCAGGCGACGGAAAAACTACCCCGACGCCTCGCAGCCAACCGATGACGACCGATCAATAAGACAGGGATGGGCACTGCGGGATGAACGGGCGGCGTCAGATGTATCTATCGTAATAACATTATGTTACACGGTTTTCTACCCAACGCCGATAGCTCGTCACGCAGCACCGTCCCCGCCGATTTACCAGACCCTCAAAAACACCCTACACTCGGGGCGTACTCAGTTTCGCGGGTCGGCGGACGGCCAACAAATCGGCTGCTGACAAGATTTTACGGAGACACCGCCCATGGTACAACTACGAGGTCCATTCACAGTCAACCCATCCGTCCGCGTCGAGGCACCCATGGCGTCTGATTCAAGCTGGCTCGAAATCGATCTGACCCGCCTGGAGCGGAACTTCTTGGCCCTGCGCGCACTGGTCCAGGTCAAATCCGAAGACCAAACCACGCAAGATAGTAAAACCAAACGCCCCGCACCCCCGGCGTCCCCGGCTCCCCCGGCTCCCCCGCTCGTCTGCTGCGTCATCAAAAAAAATGCCTACGGCCTGGGCGCGTCCGCCGTCGCACACCGACTGGTCAAAGCCGGCTGCGAGATGCTCGCCGTCTACAGCGCACAAGAAGCAGAGTTCCTGATCAACAAAAGCGTCAACTGCCCGATCCTGTTGCTCGCACCGCTGCGCGAGCTGGGCCGAACCAATGCCCTGTACCGGCCAGCGGTCGCAGAAAAACTGCACCTGTCGATCCACGACGCCGAGCAACTGCAAACCGTCAACCAGATCGGCCAGACGTTCGGGATCAAGGTGCCGGTCCACCTCTACCTGGACACAGGCATGAGCCGGTCGGGGTTCAACGCCGGGCAATTCACCGCCGTCGTCCAGAACCTTTCCAAAACACCTCACGTCCGTATCGCCGGGGTCTACTCGCACCTTGCAACCGCAGATGACAACCCCGACTTCGCCTATGAACAATTAGAACAACTGCTAACCACCGTCGCACAGCAGGCAGACCACCTCCCCGATGGCTGCCTGATCCACATCGCCAACAGCTTCGCCACACTCCGCGACCAACGCTTCCACCTGGACATGGTCCGACCCGGTTTAGCCCTCTACGGCTTCGGCCCCGAATTACTGGCACCCGGACCCATCCTCCAAAACGCACCCGTACTCGAACACACCGTCCGCTGGGTCACACGCATCAACCACGTCCAACGCTACCCACGATGGACTCCCGTGGGCTACGGCTGCACCCACAAACTCAAACGCAACAGCGTCATAGGCGTCATCCCCATCGGCTACGGCGACGGCTACCCCCTGGCATTAGGCAACAAAGCATCCGTCCGCGTCATCCTCGACGACACCTGCTTCGACGCTCCCGTGCTCGGCAAAATCAACATGGACCAACTCTCCATCGACCTCACCGACGCCCCCGCCCCCGAAGTCAGCGACGACGGCGATATCCGCACACTCATCAACGCCACCGTCCATATCATCAGCGACGACCCCGACGCACCCAACAGCATCCCCAACCTCGCACGCCTCGCCAACTCGCATCCCTACGAAATCCTCTGCCGTCTGCCCGACCACCTGCCACGCAAGTACACACACTGAAAAATATCACCGCGAAGAGCGCGAAGCAAGAAGGAGGTATCCGCAGATTGCGCAGATGACGCAGATTTAGAAAAAGCCGTTACGCCCGCTGATTACCATTCTTAATCTGTGTCATCTGCGCAATCTGCGGACACTTCTGTTCTTCCTCTTCTTCGCCGCCTTCGCGACAAAACCCCTCACTCCACCGCCCGTTCAAGCACTTTCAGCGCCCCGTGTACATAATCCGCATTGCCATCCAGGTTCAGCTTCGCCGGCACACTCATCGCCAGCAGCGCACGTTTCGCCTGTGCAAGATCAGACCAACCCGAGTCCACTGGCAAACCAATCTTCTTGCGGTGGTGCGCCAGTTCCCTGCAGAGTTTGTGCCCATCAAGATCACCGGGCCGACCCCAGTAAAGATGCTCAAGGTACACCCCGTCCTGCACCCAGTGGCTGGCACACACCTTCGCCAGATCGAACAACACCGCCGGCCCACCGGGAGGCTCGTTACGGGTCATCGCGTTGCCCAGGTGTAGATCGCCGTGGCACCAGTGCTCCAACGGTCGATCGTTCCACACCGCGACCCAGTCCGTATATTTACGGCGCGCCTTCTTAAGCACTTTGCTCCAACGCTGGCTCTCCGGCAACGCTTGGCCGCGCACCGAACGTCGAGCGTGAGCGAAGATGTCGTCCCAGTCCCGATGGTCGTGCTGCTCCTTATTAATCGGGAACTCCCCAGCCGCCTGATAAAACCGACCGATCGACTCGATCAACAGCCCAAACTCCTTGCCCTTCCACGCAGAACCCAACGGCCCAAACGCCAGCCGCTCCATCACCAACCACGCCATGTCATATCCCCCCAACAACTCGCCCTGTGCAAACAACCTCGGCACCACGTCATCAAATCGCTGCAACGCAGACATCCACTGCAACTCACACGGAGGCACAGGCATCTTCACCACCACAGGCCGATCCACACCCTCATCATCACGATATTTAGCGTACCCCGTCACCGCCCCGCCACGCTGCCAGTCCGTCCGAAACCAAACCACCTCCGACAGCCGACCCTCACACACCGAACGCAGCACCGGCTCAAGCATCGTCCCAAACGATCCCGTAGCCAACTCCCCCGGGATCGACGCAGCCTTATGCGAATCCGCGTTGTCCACCGGCGACGACGCGAATCCGCCGTTGCCCGACCCTTGCGAGTCAGGCCCCGTCTCACCGGCTGTATCGTGGTCTTGCGTCATAAAACTGACTACAAAATAAACCCTCCCGAGCCGTGAGGCAAGGCCGCAGCGATTTAACTTTCACCGTAGCAGGTAAGGTTTAGCCGTCACGGCCACGCGACGCCCTCCCGGACCCGCCGCCTGACCAGAATAATTGATACAACGCGACGAACAAGATAAATCTCCTCTAGCATCACCGAATTACCCCACCATAACCACAAGACTTGTCACACCCGCCCACCCGCCTACGATGGTTGCCTCCTGTCCACACATAGACACGGCAGGACCGACCCGTGAATCGATCCCAATTGGGATTCTCTGGAGCCTTGCCTTGCGCGACCCACGACTCGACAAACTCGCCCGCGTCCTCGTTGAATACTCCACCGGCATCAAGCCAGGGCAACTGGTACGCCTCACCGGGGCACCCGTTTCGATCCCGCTATTAGAAGCGATCTATGAAGCCGTCATCAAGGCCGGCGCCCACCCCTACGTCAAGTGCGCCCCCGAATCGCTCAGCAACATCCTCTTCAAGCACGCCAACGACGAACAACTCAAGCACGTCAGCCCGCTAGCCCTCCAAGAGATCAAGGAAATCGACGTCTCCATCGGCCTGTGGGCAGACACCAACACCAAGAGCCTGTCCCGCGTCGATCCCAAGCGACAGGGGATCGCCTCGGCAGCACGCAAACCCCTCATGCATATCTTCATGGAACGCGCCGCAGCAGCGAGTGACCCCAAAGGGAATCCCGGGGCCAACCCGGGGGTTAAGCCCCTGAAATGGTCCGGCACACAGTACCCCACGCTCGCTAGCGCCCAGGACGCCGAGATGAGCCTCACCGAATACGAAGACTTTGTCTTCAACGCCGGCCACCTGGACATGGACGACCCCGTCGCCGAATGGATGAAGATCAAAGATCGCCAGCAGAAAGTCGTCGACTACCTCAACGGCAAAAAAATCATCCACTTCCAAACCCCCCGCGGCACGGACCTCACCGTCAACGTTCAAGACATGACCTGGATCAACTGCTGCGGCCACGAAAACTTCCCCGACGGCGAAGTCTTCACCGGCCCAAACCTCAACGCAGACTGCGGCGGCGTCAACGGCATCGTCAAATACTCCTTCCCCGCCGTCCACCACGGCCGAGAGGTCCACGACATCGAACTCACCTTCGAAAAAGGCCGAGTCGTCGATGCAAAAGCAAGCAAAAACCAAGCCTTCCTCATCGACATGCTCGACCAGGACCCCGGCGCACGCAGCGTCGGCGAGATCGCCATCGGCACCAATTACCAGATCACCGAATACACCAAAAACACACTCTTCGACGAAAAAATCGGCGGCACCTTCCACGCCGCCGTCGGCGCAGGCTATCCCGAGTCAGGCAACACCAACGAGTCAGGCCTGCACTGGGACATGGTCTGCGACCTCCGCAACGACGGCACACCC
>JAJRRS010000069.1 GCA_024279275.1 Planctomycetota bacterium
CCCCCCCCCCCCGACCCCCGGGCCCCCGGCAGAGGCTGCTTCAGCAGCCGCCTCCCCCCAAATCCCTCCTCCCCCCACACCCGTCTCCCCGCATCCCCCCACGAAGCGACGCGACTTGTCGCGATCCCCCATCCTCACCCCACGCATCCTCATCACGCTTGCGGTTTAGCGCCCTTCCCCCTCTTCACCTCAGCAATCAGCAATCAAACCTCACCCCTCACGCCCTCCCTCCTCCTCACATCATCGATCCCAAATCACAAATCACAAATGCCCCCCCACTCCCCACCAGCCCCAATCAAGACAGCCGCCCTCCCACCGGCTAAAATACACCCATAACCCCCACCCCAACACTCCAACCTACCCCCAGATGCAAGCGACTTCAGATTACCCACGAAGTCACGAACAGCGCGAAGATATTTAGCCGCGAATAAACGCCAATGAACGCAAATCTTGTCAAATCACAATTGATTCCCCATCAGCGTTTATCAGCGTTCATCACTGTTCCACTCTTCTTCCCCGCTTTCATCCAACCCATCCTCTTATCCGTGTTCATCTGTGTTCATCCCTGTTCCACGCTTCTTCCTCCGCCTCGTTCCTTCATACCTAACCGACCCAACTGTTTCTCAAAGGCTCCATGAAGACCCACCCACAATTAATCCTGACCGTCTTGATGCTGCTCCTTGCCGTCACCGGCTGTGAGTTGGAGACCCGCGTCGTCCGCAGCTCATGGGACAACCTCCCCGCCGACCCCAAGCCGCGCCATACCGACAGGCAGGCTCCGCGCAACGGAACATCCAGCCAACACGGAGAAGCGTCACGCACAACTGACTCCCAAGGCTGGGCCATCCAGGTCACGCAATTCACAGGCAACACACGCCACGACCAGGCCCGCAAACTCGTCCAGCAACTACGCACACAGACCAACCTCACCAAGTTCTGGATCGAAGACCTCAACAACACCGCCACCATCTACCAAGGCCGATTCAGTAAAGCCTCCGACCCCGCCATACGCAACGCACTCGCCAACGTGCAACAGATCCAACTCGCCGGCACACGCCCGTTCACCGAATCCAAACTCGTCCCCATTCTCGGCCAAACCCACACCATCACCGACCCCTACGACCTCCGACAATTCATAGGCTACTACTCACTACAGATCGGCTTCTACGACCAGGCCTTCGGCCAAGACTTCCGCCAAGCAGCCGAACAAGCCATCCAAGTCCTCCGCGAAGAAGGCCACGACGCCTACTACTACCACGGCCCCCACCGCTCCATCATCGCCATCGGCGTCTTCAGCTACGAACAAGCCTTCGTCTCCGCAGGCACACACGACACCTACGCACCCCGCATCCACGAACTACAAAAACTATTCCCCTACAACCTCGGCAACGGCCTCACCATCATCCAAAAAGAAGCCGGCCGAAACATCGGCGAACAAAAAAGCTCGTTGATTCGGGTGTTTTAATTTCCTGCTGCCAGCATGCTTTGTGTTCGTTCAAAAGAATCGTTTCTTCGGCTTATCCGAAGATGACAAAAATTGCTTTACATACTGCTCTCTGTCAATAACATAGTATTCTTGTACCGTGTCCCACGCGATACACGAAGTGGCAGCATAAGCCCAGTCATTGGTGGTTGCCCCTTTTGGCACTATACCCGAAATAAAATAGACGTCACCATGTAATTCTAGTACAGGGTTCTCTAAGCAAGACGCCGCAGAATCAGGGCGGCCTTTTTGAAATATAACTACAATTTTTCCAGAAAAATCAGGAATAGAATATTCATTCACAGTTGGCCCCTAACTATTTTTTATTCACACTAACAGAAACTGTATTCTATATCCGATCGGGTCACACCGCACCACCCAACAAGGTCTTCTGTCTAAGATAAATAACCCGCCACGCCCCCCACCCCAACACCGCATACACCGGCAGATACTCCCCAATCACAACCCACCCCGGCACCCGGTAATCCGGATTCAGGTGCGCCGCATACGACGCTACAACCGTCAGGCTCAACACCCACAACGCCGGCGAAAAACATATCGGCAATAGCGCCAACGCCCACAACAGATACCACGGATGCACCGTGCTGGAAACCAGCAGCGAAGCGAGCAAAAAAGCCCCAGCCGTCCGTATCGCGTCCGGCGGTCGGCCCGTGAACTTCTTACTCAGACTCAACACAATCACTCCCAGCAATACCGCCATCGTCAGGTAATCGACCCAGGGTTTGCCGACGACATAGTTTGTCACCAGATCGTAAGCCGAACCATTAAACGCCCACTTATCGACAAACGTCCGCATCGTCTCAACCATCCCGGACACCCCCCCATCCATCAACACAAACGGCAGATAAATCACCCCCCCCGTCAACACCGTCGCCCCCGCAGACCATGCCACTATCTTGGGCCGATCACGCAACACCCAAGCCAACACCAACGCGATCGGCAGCACCACCGGCTTCACTCCCACCGCCAACCCAAACGCCACCCCCGCCCAAACCGCGATTACCATACGCTTGCGGTTTAGCGCCTCCCCCTCCCCCGGTTCCTCCCCCGGCCCCTCCCCCGGCCCCTCCCCCGACTTCAACAACTTCACCGCCAGCACCAACGCCAACAACAAAAACGCAATCCCGATCACATCCTGATGCCCCGACCCCGCCACCTCACTAATCGCCAACGGATGCCACGCATACCCCACCGCCCACCAAACACTCCGCCCCATCACGCGCAACTGAAAAAGGATCAGACCGATGACCGCCATATCAAACAGCACAAACCCCAACCGAAACACCTTGTCGTGATTGGGGTCCAGCCGTTGCAACCCCGACGGAAGCCATTCCCATACACGATCCAACCCCGCAAACACAACCTGACTCGTCGGCTGATAGATCGTCACCAGTGACGTGTTATTCATCCGATCCAACAACTGCGGCATCGGTACCTGTGATTCCGCCAGGTCGTCGGGCGCGGCGGCATATGGATTTTCCCCACCACCCAACACCGCCCCGTCATGGATGTACCGCCAGATATCGTCGCTGAGAACGGGGGATGTCCCACACACCACGACCCGCGCCGCAAGCGCAATGAATAACACACACCACACGGCACCCGATTCGTTTGGCTTGCCCGTCTGTTTGCTCGCAAACCTCAGTAACAAACCCAGCGCCACCCAGCACAACGCAAACGCCGACCAATAGGGCCACATCGGCGTAACCGGATCGCCCAGGGTCCGGGAAGGCACCCATGTCCACGACTGATACACCACCGCATCCCAGAACAAGTAAACCGTACCCACCACCAATATGATCCACCAACCGATGCGCCCGTTACCCCGTCTAGCAGTCATCGCTTCACCCCGGAATCTTTCGACGCCAACGCTCCGATCGCCGAACGCATCTTCCCAACCAACACCCCCTTCACCTCATCCATCCCCGGCACATCATCCCCCAACAGTTCCGCCAGACTCGTCACCGGCCGACCACCCAACCCACACGGGTCGATCGCCTTGAAATGCGACAGGTCCGTCGTGACATTCAGTGCCAGCCCGTGCATCGTCGTGTTCTTCCGCACCCGCACGCCCAACGCACAGACTTTGGCGAGGCGGGTCTGGGGTATCGGGTCTAGGGTATCGGGAGTCGATACCTGCTGACCACCGCCCTCTGGCCTACGCTTCTGCAGACCCAAGACCCCAGACCCAAGACCCGACCTATCCACCCACACCCCAATCGCGCCCGCCTCGCGCCGCCCCACCACGCCAAACTCAGCCAGCACATCGATCACCACTTGCTCCAACAACCGCATATAGCTCCCAAGATTCAGGCCAAGGGGTTTCAGTTGCAGGATCGGATACGCCACCAGTTGCCCCGGCCCGTGGTACGTCACATCCCCGCCGCGGTCGGTGACTTCCACCGCGATCCCCATCTCTTTAAGCCGATCCGGCGTCGCCAATAAATTATCCCACACCCCCGGGCGGTGGGTCACGGTAATCACCGGATCGTGCTCGACCAATAGCAACCGATCCGCCTCGCCCGGCCCCGGTGCCTCTCCTGCCCCACGCCGCGACACCGCCAAATTCATCTCCCGCTGCACCGCCAGCGCACGCGCATAAGGCATCCGGCCCAAATCGACCACCTCTAAAGGCTTTGCAGGATATAGATTGCTCGCCAAAGTCAACCGGGCCTCCGTCGGCTTAGACTGGCCGATCTGGCATAGACGGCCCGATCCTCTATCATACCCAACCACCCGCACCCGGGGACGCCCCGGAATGACCCCGAATAACCCCAACGATCCGGCAAACACGTTGAATACTCCCCCCCAGACCCTGAACCACGACCCCAAGCCTCCATCCACCACCTTGCCTACGATCCACCCCACCGCCATTGTCGATCCCAAAGCCACCCTCGCCGACGACGTCGTCGTTGGGCCGTACTGCATCATCGAGGGCGATGTGACGCTCGGCCCGGGATGCAAACTCGTCGCCCACGCCTGCCTCAAAGGTCCGTTGACCATGGGCAAAGACAACACCGTCTACCCCTTCGCCTGCATCGGCTACGACCCCCAGGATCGCAAGTTCGGCCCAGACTTCCAAGGCGCTGGCACACTCATCGGCGACCGCAACGTCCTGCGCGAATCCGTCACCATCCACCGCGCCACCGCCGCAAATCCCACCACCCTGGGCAACGACAACTACCTCATGGCCAACGCCCACATCGCACACGACTGCACCATCGGCAACGACTGCATGTTCGCCAACTCCGCCGTCATCGCAGGCCACGTCACCGTCGGCAGCAACGTCATCCTCGCAGGCGGCGCGGGCGTCCAGCAGTTCTGCCGCGTCGGCCGACTCTCCATGCTCTCCGGCAACGAGGGCATCACCAAAGACCTCCCACCCTTCTGCATCGTCCACCACACCAAACGCGTCGGCTCACTGAACGTCATCGGGCTAAGACGCAACGGCTACCGCGACAACATCAAACCCCTCCAACAAGCCTTCGATCTTCTATACAAGTCAGGCCTCACCACCCCCAAAGCCGCCGAGCAGATCGAACAACACCTCAGCGACGACCCACTCTGCGCCGAGCTTGCCCACTTCCTACGCACCGCCAGCCGAGGCATCACCCAGTACGCCGGGTCCGACACGATGTATAGCGCGTGAACCTGCCGGCAGGATATCCACCGCGAATTCGGGGGAATGATATATCTACAGATTTCGCAGATGGCGCAGATTAGGAATGCGATCTGATATCAATTTTCTTAATCTGCGCCATCTGCGAAATCTGCGGATAGACTC
>JAJRRS010000070.1 GCA_024279275.1 Planctomycetota bacterium
CGGGGTGGTGGTGATGCAGGAAGATCAGGCGGAGGCGGACCGGATGGTGGCGGAGGCGGTCGATGCGGGGATTACTTATTTCGATGTTGCGCCGCAGTACATGGATGCGCAGCAGCGGATGGGGCCGGCGTTGCAGCCCTACCGGGATGGGGTGGCGTTGGCGTGCAAGACGTTGGAGCGGACGGCCCAGGGGGTTCGGCGGGAGTTGGATGATTCGTTGAAGAAGCTGCGGACGGATCACTTTGATCTATATCAGATGCACTCGATTACCACGGTTAAGGAGGCGGAGCAGGTGCTTGGGCCGGGCGGTGCGATGGAGGCGTTTGCGGAAGCGCAGCAGGCGGGGAAGGTGCGGTATATCGGGTTTAGTGCCCACGGGCAGGCGGCGGCGTTGCACCTGGTGGCGTCGGGTTTGTTTGACAGTGTGTTGTATCCGTTGAATGTGGTGATGTTTGAGCGCGGGGAGTTTGGGCCGGCGTTGGTTGATGCGGCGAACGAGCGTGGGATGGGTGTGTTGGCGCTTAAGGCGATTGCGCGGACGCATGTGCCGGAGGGCGTGGAGAAGCCTTATGAGAAGTGCTGGTACACGCCGGAGGATCGGGCGGAGGTGGCACACCTGATGCTGCGGTACACGCTGAATCTGCCGGGGGTTGCTGCGGCGCTGCCGCCGGGGAATCCGGGGCTGTATCGGATGGCGGTGGGGTTTGCGGATGAACTTGGGCCGTTGAGTGATGGGGAATTGGCCACGTTAAAGGGTGCGGTGGCGGGTACGGAGCCGTTGTTTCCGCTGCAGAATGCTTGAGCCTGCCGAGTTGGGTGTAAATTGTTACGATCTGCGGTTCTAAGCCCCCCCCGGATGCCCCCGGATCCCCCGGGATACCCCTGAAGGCCGACGGAGGCTGGCGGTTTGCCCCGTGTATCCACGCGGGGCTTGGGGTGTGTTTGCCCGCAGAATCCCCGCCTGGAAGGCGGGGCTATATTACTGTTTGTATACGAAGTTAATTGACGACAGGAACCACGACCATGCCCGATATCGACCCGGCCAACAAGTCCATGGAAGAAATTGTCGCACTGTGTAAGCGGCGCGGGTTCGTTTACCCGGCGAGCGAGATCTACGGGGGGATCAACGGGTTCTGGGACTACGGGCCGTTGGGCACGGCACTGAAGAACAACATCCGCGACCATTGGTGGAAGCAGACCGTCGAGTGCCCGCCGATCGGGCCGGATGGTGAGCCTGTTTCTATCGTTGGGTTGGACTCTTCGATTATTCAGAATCCGAAGGTGTGGGAAGCGTCGGGGCATGTTGGGGGGTTCAACGATCCAATGACCATGTACAAGGAATGCAAGAAATTGCTGCGAGCAGATCATGTTTGGTATGTCTTCTATGGAAATCCAGACGAAATCGGTAAGTATGGAGAAGACTTAACTGGACAAGGCGTAGATGTTAGAAGTTTTTTCTCTGATGTGTTTGCGCTAGAACAGTTGCCCCCTGATGAGCGACAGAGGATTATTAACGAAGATGCTAACCTTAAACAGGCTCTTGGCAATACTGAATCTTTGCCCTTCTTGATTAAGAAGGCGGTCCTTGCCGGGAGTAAGGAAGAAGCATTTGAAGCGGCAGAATTTAGTAGTAAGCAACGCAAGGCTATTGAGAAACATGGAGCTAAACCTCTAACTACTTACCCATTGATGGTGCCTGATCGAGCATGGGATGATGGTGGTTCCCTGTGCCCAAATTGCGAGTCAAGGGATAGCCTAACAGAACCTCGTCAGTTTAATCTGATGTTCGAGTCATATGCCGGGGCAATCCAAAGTGCAGAAAACAAGGTCTACCTCCGGCCGGAGACAGCCCAGGGCATCTTCTTGAACTACAAGAACGTGGTTGACACGATGCGGGTGAAGATGCCGTTTGGGATTGCGCAGGTGGGGAAGTCGTTTCGTAATGAGGTCACTCCTAGGAACTTTATCTTCCGTAGCCGGGAGTTTGAGCAGATGGAGATGGAATGGTTCTGTGCGCCGGATGATTCGCCGAAGTGGTACGACTTCTGGAAGCACGAGCGGATGCGGTGGTGGGAGTCGCTTGGGGTGAGTAAGTCGAACCTGCGGTTCCGCGATCACGATGAAGATGAATTGGCGCATTACTCGAAGATGTGCGTGGATATTGAATACAAGTATCCGTTCACCGCCCCCGGATATGGGGAACTTGAAGGCGTGGCGCATCGGGGGTGTTACGACCTGACCCAGCACCAGACGCACTCCAAGCAGAAAATGGAATACTTCGATCAGGAGCGGCAGGTCAAGGGGCAGAAGGCGGGGCTGAGCAAGGACGAGATCAATGCGCAGAGCAAGTATATTCCGAACGTGATTGAGCCGGCCAGTGGGTTGACGCGGGGGGTGTTGGTGTTGTTGACGGAGGCGTATACGCCGGACGAATCGAGGGCGAGCAAGGTGTATATGAAGTTTAAGCCGAAGTTCGCGCCGATCAAGGCGGGGGTATTTCCGTTGGTGAATAAGGACGGGATGCCGGAGGTTGCGCAGAAGTTGTATATGGGGCTGCGTGAGAAGTTTGCGTGCCAGTTGGATGCGAAGCAGTCGATCGGCAAGCGTTATGCGCGGATGGACGAGGCGGGGACGCCCTACTGCTTCACGATTGATGGGGAGACGCTAACCGGGGGGACGGTGACGGTGCGGGACCGTGACAGCCAATCACAGGAGCGGATCAACATCGACAAGGTCGAGGCGTTCTTAGATGAAAAGATGGGGGAATAGGAGATTCACCGCGAAGGCACTAAGGGTGCGAAGGAAGAAGAAGTATCCGCAGATTTCGCAGATGACGCAGATTTTCAGAATACGAGAATGCTCTTCTATTTTCTAAATCTGTGTAATCTGCGTAATCTGCGGATATATCTTTCTTGTTTTTCTTCGCGCTCTTAGCGTCTTCGCGGTTTAATTCTGACAGTGATGATGGATGCATGATGAATCAACGGATCAAAACACTGGATACCTTGCTGCAATCGCATGTGCCGGGGTGTGAGGTGGAGGCGGGGTATCGGGAGCGGATGTTGGGGCTGTTGGACTCGTCGGGGGACCCGTTTTCGCGGGAGCACTTTGAGCCGGGGCATTTTACGGCTAGTGGGTTTATTCTTTCGCCGGACGGGGGGTCGGTGTTGCTTATTTTGCATCGTAAATTGAATCGTTGGCTGCAACCTGGGGGGCATGTGGACCCGGGGGATGCGGATTTGTTTGCGGCGGCCTGTCGGGAGATTCATGAGGAGGTGGGGATCGGCGAGGTGATCGCGGCGGAGGCGGGCGTGTTTGATGTGGATATCCATGCGATCCCGGCCCGCAAGGTAGAGCCGGCGCACGAGCATTTTGATGTGCGGTTTTTGGTGCGTGCCAAGTCGATGCAGATCACGCGCAATGACGAGACGCACGACGCGGCGTGGGTGCGGTTTGATGAGTTGGGCGATCGGATGACTGACCCGGATGAGTTGCGGGTGATCGGGAAGCTGCGGGCGTTGGCGGTTCGGTGAGTGAGTTGGGGAGTGTAGTGAATCAGGTTGAGCGTAACCCCCGCCTTGCGGCGGGGGCTATTGGGGGGGGGGGATGAACGGGGGCTGTGGGGGTGAAATAAATCGTATGATTTCGAGATGATCTGGGTGGAAAAGTATTTCATGTGCGCCTTTGGGGGGGGTACAATCCAAGTAGAGTCTGATGCCCGGCGTTTCCCGATTAAGGTACGTGCGGGGTGGTGTTCCTTCTTGGGATGCGTGTATTAAGGGCGCGTTATTCCTCAAACCCCCTTGGGAAGGAGACCGCTATGCCCGTCAAACGACTTCGAGAGTATCTGGACAGCCACGATGTTTTGTACGTCGTGCTCAGCCATTCGCCTGCCTACACGGCGCAGGAGATCGCTCGTGCTGCGCATGTGCCGGGGCAGGAGATGGCCAAGACCGTCATGGTTCGGCTGGACGATGAGTTGGTCATGATCGTCATGCCGGCGCCGGCGAAGGTGCGGTTCGGTCGGCTGCGGGAGGCGTCGGGGGCGGCGGAGGTTGAGCTGGCGCGCGAAAAAGACTTTGTCCAGTTGTTCCCCGGCTGCGAGTTGGGTGCGATGCCTCCGTTTGGCAACCTCTATGACATCCCGGTGATCGTCGATGAGGCGTTGACCCATGACACGGAGATCTGCTTCAACGCGGGGACGCACACCGAGTTGATCCGGATGTCGTATGCGGACTTTGATGCGCTGGTTAAGCCGACGGTGATGCGGATGTCTGAGTATGAGGTTATGTGACGGGGGGGGCGGTGGCGAGGCGGTCTTGTTTGCGGCGGTGGCGAGGTCCGCATGCTATAGCTGTGGGTTAACCGCGAAGCGTGAAGAAGACGGAGGCTATCCGCAGATTGCGCAGATGACACAGATTAAGAAAGGGACGCGACAAGTCGCGGCGCTTCGTGGGGAAGGTCAATCTGCGTCATCTGCGCAATCTGTGGATACTTTTTGTTTCCTCTACTTCGCGCTCTTTGCGGCTTCGCGGTGTTCTTCTTTACCCCCCGAAGATCAGTTTGTATCCGATCCAGAAGATGATTACATCGGCGAAGACGTGGCTTAGGTAGGCGGCGTAGATGTTTCGGTACTTGAGGTAGATCCAGGACCAGGTGGTCCCGCCGATGAAGACGCCTATTGATCCGAGGATGGTGATGCGCCAGTCGAAGTAGGCGGTGAGTGCGATGATGTGGTGGAGCGTGAAGAACAGGCCGGACGCGATGACGGCGAGCATCTTGGGCATCAGGGATTCGCAGCGTGTGAAGACGAACCAGCGCCAGACGTATTCTTCCAGGAGCGAGTTGATGGTACACCAGTAGACCGCACCGAGGAGGTAGAGCATCGGCGAGCTTAGGCCGACCTCTTTGGCTTTTTCACTGACGAGAGTGGTGTCGATCCAGTGGCCGACGAGGAGGTACGCTGCGCCGATCGCCAGGAAAATGCCGGTGCCGGTCGCGGCGGCGACGGCCATGCCTTTGCGTGACGGGCGTGGGATGGTGATCTGTTGTTTGTCGATGAGGATGTGCCAGAGCAGTGGCAGCGCGATCAGCCAGAGTTTGCAGGCGAAGAAGAAGCCTTTGGCGAAGGGTGTGCCGGGTGAGCCGTAGGCTGCGATGTATATCCCGATGCTTGGTGCGGGGACCAGCAGGAGAAGTGCGAGTATCGCGTTGCGTTTTCTTGTGTCGGGCATGAAGGGAGTTATACCGCAAGAGCAGGCGGGTTGCGACGGAAATGGCGGGGAAGAAGAAGAGGCGGTGGCTCGGATGGATCGGATTCAAGCGGATAAAACGGGGGCAGAGGGGGAGGGATTCACGGCAGAGTTCGCGGAGGACGCGGAGAAGAGGAAGGCAAAGAATGTTGACAGGATGACAGGATGGGGAGGATAGGATGGGTGAAGCCGGTTCGGCGCGTTTTATCCTGGATATCCTGTCAAGGTTGTTTCCTCTCTGCGTCCTCTGCGAACTCTGCGGTGAATTCGTATCTTGTATTGATCCGATCCACCCGGCTAATCCGAGTTGCTTCATGTCTGCGCAAAAAAGCACGACCCAGGCAGAAGATGCACTGGGCCGCACTCGATCAGGGGTGGGGTAGAATTTTTGTCGAGGCGCGTGCTCGACGTGGTTGGTTTATTTAGCCAGTGCGACGGGGCCGCGTTTGACTTTGGGGGTCTTGGGGGCGGGGATCGTCTGGGGGGGCTGTTGGCCTTCACGGCGTTGCATGTAGTCCGGGCGGATGAGGATCGCGCGGGGCGTGATCATGGCCCGGTCCATCATCGGCTGCATCTGGCCGCCGCGGATGACGTAGGCGGTGTCCTGCGCGGTCATGGCGTTGTAAGCCCGTATGGCACGCATGATGGAGTGGCCCTGGTCTAAGCCGCCTTCTCGGCGGATGAAGTCGTTGTCCGGGTCGATGTGGACGGCGACGTTGTTCATCTGAAGGTGAACGAGTTCGGGGTGAACCACGTCGTCGCGCATCATCATGCCGACGGCGTCACGGTGGAAGGGGTAGATCTGAATCATCTCGTGGCTGGGTGCCGGGGCTTGCATGGGCACGACCAGACCGGGGGCGGCACGGCCGACCACGGTGACCGGTCCATCGGCCGACGCGGTCATAGCGATCCCACCCAGCGCGATACAACCAATCAATGTAGCCCTGAATCCAAACATGTTGCGTCTCTCTTTCCGGCTCCGGGCGACCTGCCTCTTGCCACGCCTGGCGGGTCCCTCAACCCACGGGGCGTTCGACTCTCTTTTCCTCAAAGGCGGCGTGATTCCGGCCAACAAAAACGACCGGCACCGTTCCCTCCGAGCGACAATCCACCTGTCGCAACAGCCGTGCCATCGGTGTTTGGCCGTTACGGTATTTTTTATCTATTAGTATTATAGGCACTTACAATCCGAAAAGCTGTATCTGGCTGGGTCCGTCTGGGGCCGGTTGTTGCGATTATGCAACAGCCGTAGGCTCCGGTGGCAACAGCGCATCAGCGTGAATAATGCCGGTTTGGGCCGCTGTGGCTTAACCGTGGGCTTCCGCCCACGGCTATTGGCGAAACAGCGGGTGTGCGTGGATTGAGGGCGCTCCAGTCATGGTTTACCCTCTAATAAACCCCGGCGACCAAGCCCTTTGATGGGAACTTGTGCGCCGGTTCGGCGTCTATGTCTATAGTAGGAACCCCGAGCGTGGGGATGTTTTCATTCAATGCACCAACCGCAACACGGAGGTCACACCCGATGGACACGAAACGAATTTATTTAGCTGGGCTGCTTGCATGTCTGGTTGCAGGGGCTGGGGGACTCACCGGCTGCGTGACGGACCGAGGAAATTCAGGCGGGCGGATTGATGTGTCCGCCACGACGGAGGCGGAGTTGGACTCGTCGAAGGTTTTGCCGGCGTCGTTGATCGAATTCAGCGATCAGGCGTCAAGGCGTATCGTGCAAGACCTGGTCGTGCTGCCACGCATCCGTGACGATGCGGGGCGTGTCACGGTGATCCTCGGCAACATCGTCAACAAGACGGGGATCGTCAGTACGTCCGAATTCGAAGTGGTCACCGCTCGGCTGCGGAACAACCTGATAAACAGTGGCGCGGCGCGGGGGACGCTGCGGTTTGTGGAACGTCGGGCGCGGATGCAGGACCTGGCGGCGCGTGAGGGTGTGGCATCGGGGCAGGTGCTTGCGGATCCGCCGGACTATGACCCGGCGACGACCTATGCGCTGAATATGGATGTGTACCGGATCAGCCGGGGGGAGACGCATCAGTATTACATGGAGGTGCAGTTGGTACATTTTGCCAGCAACGAGATTGTTTTCTCGGATCGGTATGACGATAAGCACTCGACTAAAGATTGATGGGGGAGGTTGTGATGCGATCTTTCCCGATAGCCCCCGGTTTAGTCGGGGGATTCTTTTGTGATACCGGGCGCGTGCCCCACACCCGACGTATCCCCCGGAATATCCCCCGGAGTATCCCCCGGAGTATCCCCCGGAGTATCCCCCGGCAGAGCCGGGGGCTGAGGGTAGATTTCGTGGTGTTATTGGTTTGTGCGTTAGCACTGTTGGGATGTGCATCCGGGTCTGTGGGCGAGAGCACGCGGCTGACGGTCGACGATTTCGAGGAGATGGCGCAGGCGATGGCGCAGAGCCTGATGGCAAGCGATGCGCTGGCGGGGCGTGGGCCGGGGAGTGAGACGTGGGTGGTTTCGATCGACAAGGTGTTGAATCTGTCGAACGATGCGATGACCCAGAACGAGCAGTGGTCGATCATGGCTCAGGTGCGAGGCGCTGAGCCGTTGCGGGTGTTGTGGGATCAGAAGGCTGTACGTTTTGTGATCCCTCCTGAGCGGGTGGTGGCGATGCGCGACAGTGAGGACGTGACCGATTTTTCGGAGGGCTTTGGTGCCGAGCGCCGGGTAACGCACACGATGACGGCGACGTTCCGGTCGGTGACACGGGCGCAGGCGAAGACGCGCAGTGATCTATATTATTGTGAGTTTAATCTTGTCGACCTGAGTACGGGAGAGACGGTGTGGAGCGATCGGTTTGAGTTTAAGAGGCAGGCGAGGGGGCATGTGTGGGATTGATTGCTCGCTATTTTGTAGAGGAGAACCCCCGCCTCCCGGCGGGGGCTATGGCGTTCATACGGGGTGGGGTGTGCGCTTTTGTGTTGGTGGGGCTGTTGTTGTTTTCGGTGGGTTGTCAGGAGCCGATGCGGACGCCGACGGCGGCGTTGCGTGTGGGGGATTATGGCGGGCCGCGTGTGGATATTCATCGGGATATGCAGCCGAAGCGCTCGGATCGAGGGTATCTGCTGGATCGGATGCGGGTCGGGGTGCTGACGCTGGCCGACGGCTACCCGCAGTCGGCTCAGACTGTGTTTGAGGAGGTTTACGACCTGCTGCGCACTCAGGGGATCAACAAGGACAAGACGGTGGCGTCGATCGTGCTGAACGAGGATGTGAAGATATGGAAGGGTGAGCCGTTCGAGCAGGCGCTGGCGTTGACGTATTACGCGATGGTGCAGGCGGAGCTTGGTTCGTGGGACAACGCGCGGGCGGCGGCGAACGGGTCGCTGTTTCGCCTGCGTGACTTTGGTGAAGATGAGGATGGCGAGCGGATCGACACCTATGAGATCGCAAGACGGGCGGTGGAATATGAACGTGCGATCGCGGCGGGTGACTCTTCCGATGAAGCATTGAAGAAAGCGAATTACCTGGACAACGGCTACGCGGTGCGCGACTCGGACTTTACGCTGGGGTATCTGCTTGCTGGGATCGCGAATCAGCAGTTGGGGCGGACCCGCGAGGCGGACGATCATTATTTGCGAGTGATGGAGTTGGATGAACGCCAGGGCCGACTGATCGAGGCGCTGCGTGACGGGCGGTATAACACGGTGTTGGTGGTGAGTTACGGTTTAGGCCCACAAAAAGAAGGGTACGGCCCGGATAATTCACTGGCACGATTCAGGCCCAGGTTCCCAAGCGATGATGGGGAATTGCAGGTGCGCGTCGGGCATGTGATGGGGCGGACGTATACGCCGGTGCAGGATGTGAATGTGATGGCGGGGGATCATATGTGGAATAATCTCGCTGATGTGCGGGCCGCGAAGAGTACGATCGGGACGTTGATGCTGGTCGGCGGCCTGATCGCAACCGAGCACGGTGCGTCGCGTGGGGGGAGTGATGACACGTTGTATGCCGGGCTGGGCGCGCTGGTGGTTGGGGCGATTCTCAAGGCGGGGGCGCATGTGGATACGCGGTATTGCGATGTGATGCCTCAGCGGTTTTATGTGGTGCCGTTGTATCTGTCTGATCCGGGTGAGTTGATCCAGTTGGAGGTGGCGGGCCGTCCGTCGTCGAGGCTGGTGCTGTCGGGGTTGGGGCCGACGAAGGGGCCGGGGGGACCGGGGGGAGGGCCGGGGGGTTTGGATGGTTCGGCGCAGCTGCGATACATCCACTTGGTCAGCACGCCTGATCCAAACGCCCCGCCGCCGAGTTGGGCGACGTCGGGTGAGGTGTTTTATAAAAATCCGTATACCGATGCACCTGCTGGGGAAACTTTGCCTTATATTCTTGGCGGGAAGGATGTGCGCCCGCCTACCCAGCGTGTGCTTGATGGCTACCATCGTGCGGGGCAGCTTAACGGGATGACATTGGCGGACCTGCGTGAGTTGTATCGTGCGGAAGGCATCCATCTGACGGTTGAAGATCAACACGGCTACACCGGCAAGCACTTGCTTGAAGGTGGCCGATCACTTGTTTCGCCGTTGCCCGGGACGACGGGGTTCGCCCGATTGTTTGGCCGGGGCCATCCGCTTTATCATCCACGGTCCGATGCGGTTGCACGGATCGCAACACCACCGCCCCCAGATACACCCCCGCCCCCGGATACGTCCCCGGATACGTCCCCGGCGTTACCCCCGCCCCCGGGTATGCCCGGGAACCCGCGATGACATCGCGGGCTTTATACGCCGGATTACCCCCGGAAATGACACCCGTTCCGCCACAATAACTAACCCCCTCCCCTAAGGAGATTCGCCATGAAACGTTTGATGCTGATTGCCTCGGTGTTTGCTTTTCCATTCGTGTTGATCGGTTGCAGTGCGATCGACAAGCCGCCGCATGCGGTGAAGGCTGACAACGTCTCGGAGGCGCAGTACCCACAGATCGCGACCGAGGGGAACCTTGGGAACCATCTGTCTTACGCCCGGCCGATCGTGCGTCCCCCCGGACAGGCCTCCGGGCAGGCCCCCATGAGTGTGACCGTGCCGATCCGTCTGCGTGACAACAAGGCGGTGAATGCTCAGTACCGGTTCACGTTCCTGGCGGCGGACGGTGGGCCGGTGGGGCCGCCGATGGATTGGCGGTTTATGGTGCTGCCGCCGAGGCTGCAGGTGTTTATGGAAGGCTCGGCGATGGATTCGCAGGCGGTCGATTGGCGGCTGGAGATACGCCCGGCGAAGTAGCTGGTGGTTGTAAGTATCTGTTTGTGCTTGTGTAACGCGAATCGGGGGCGGGGGGAGTCCGTCGGCTCACCCGGGGCTGGCGTTGCAATCCCCCGCCTGGTTGGTAGACTACCCGGCTCGATTCAAGCCACGGCTATAGACAGGACCACCCCATGTACGCGATCATCGAAGACTCAGGCACGCAGATCAAGGTTTCCGAAGGCGACGTCATCCGCGTTGATCTGCGCGACCTCCCCGACGACGCGCAGAGCCTGACGTTCGACCGCGTGCTGATGGTCGGCGGCGGCGAAGGCGACGCCACGATCGGCCAACCCGCCCTCGACGGTGTTTCGGTCACGGCTGACATCCTCGACCTTGATGACAGCGACAAGATCAGCGTCGTCAAGTTCAAGCGTCGCAAGACCTACAAGCGCAACAACGGCCACCGCCAGCACTACATCAAGTGCAAGGTGACCAAGATCAACGCGTAAGGCAAAACATTTTTTAATTCAACACACACGTTTAGCGGTCGATCGCAGATCGACGCGGGTTGTGTTATGCGCAGGCCGAACGGGTTGCTAAAGAAAAGAATTGATTTCACCACAGAGGGCGCAGAGCAAGGCAAAGAATGTGGACAGGATGACAGGATGGTCAGGATTAGATGAGCCGTACAGGTGTATACGATCCCATCCTGTCATCCTGTCAAACTCTTGGCCTGAGTTCTCTGCAGCCCTGCGGTAAAAACAGCTTCCCTCTGCGGCAAACTGTTGCGGGCTAACGGTTCGCGCCCCGGCGGGGTTCTTCTGATTCCTCAGCGTCATCTTCGGGCTTAAGCTCTGGTTCGTTGAATCGGCAGAGGTACAGGCGGTCGGGATCGACTTCTCCGCCGTGGTTTTTGAAGTATTCGGTGTGGTCGCCGATGCCGTCGGTTTTGGTTTGGCTGGAGCGGTAGTGGATGCCGATGCGGTTGCCTTGGTCGTCGGTGACCCAGTTAAGGAAGAGGATGCTGTGGCCTGATTTGGTGCGCCAGAAGTTGCCGAAGTCGCCGGTTCGTGCGTCGTCGTGTTTGACGGCGTGCCCGACGCCGAGGTGTTGCATGGCGAGTGTGCATTGTTGTTCGGCGGTTTCTTTGGTTGAGCCGTACCACTCGATCTGGAATTGTTTGACCTGGTCAAAGCTCTTGCCCTCGAACAGGTTGTTGTTCAGCGCGAGCTTGAATGCGACCTGTACGGTGAAGCCGCAGCAGTAGGTGCCGACGGGTTGTTTTTCGAGGATGGTTTGGCCATCGAAGGTGAGTGTTTCGCAGACCCCGGTGGAGCCTTTCCAGATGTAGCCGCCGCCGTCGGGGTAGTTGCGTGCGATCTGGATGGTCTGCTCGCCGAAGTTTTTCTCGGATGTCCCCCCGGATGTCGCCGGGGATGTCTCGTCGGCGTGGATCATCTGCGCGGTCGGGCCGGCTGACAGGATGAACAAGGCTAAGGTGATCTTGAACAAGTAACTGATGTGAACTTTCATTGCGGACTCCTTCGGGTGCGGTTCTCACTAGGCGGATCGTTTTTCCAGCTTTCTTCGATCTAGGGTATTGTACAGGCGGCGACGCGAACCCACCCGCAGGGAGCCTGAGCATGGCTGAGATCGAGATCGGCGAAGAAATTGAGGGCAAAAACAACTGGGCCTACAAGGTCAGTGTTTTTGATGCGGGGAAACATCACGCGTATGCGGTGACGTTGAGCTTTCAGGATTATGATCTGTGGAGCCGGGGTGCGATTGCGCCGTCGCGGGTGGTTGAGAAGGCGTTTAAGTTTTTGCTTGAGCGTGAGCCGGCGGATGCGATCTTGAGTAAGTTTGATTGCTCGGTGATACGCAGGTATTTCCCCGAGGTGGATGCGGTGTTGCCGAAGATGGGCGGGGGCGGGGATTTATGATGTGTGATTGATGATTTATGATTTGGGGATCGGGGATTTTATAAAGCCGGGGATGTTATTCCCGGGCGGATGCCATTGGGAACGGCCCCCGGCCCCCCGGACAATACGGGCAACCGGGCATCATGATGACCCCGGATGACCCCGGATACCATCCGGGGCTTTGTGGAAAACGGTGGCGGATGATGATGGAGGTTTGCGGATGACAGCGCGACGCTTTGTGTTGATGGAAGCGAACTACCGGCAGTTGTTGGATGACCCGCCGAACGTGGCGGTGCTGCCTTGGGGGGCGACCGAGGCGCACAATTATCACCTGCCGCACGGGACGGATGTGTATGAGGCGCAGTTGTTGGCGGAACATGCGGCGGGGGCGGCGACGGAGCGTGGGGCGAAAGTTGTTGTGCTGCCGACGATCCCGTTTGGGAATGATGCGCAGCAACTGGACCAGGTCGCCACGATCAGTATCGGCACGGCGACCGCGGCGGCGATCCTCGGGGATGTGGTCCACTCACTGCAAAAACAAAACATCGACCGGCTGGTCATCCTCAACGCACACGGCGGCAACGAGTTCAAGCCGTTGGTGCGCGACCTGCAAGTGGCGACCGGGATGTTCATTGTCGTGGTCAACTTCTGGCAATTGATCCCGGACGTTGTGGATGAGATATTTAGTGCTCCCGGAAATGGCCCGGGTGACCATGCGGGCGAACTGGAGACCAGTTTGATGCTGCACCTGACGCCGGACCTGGTGGCGATGGATCAGGCCGGCCCGGGTGCGATGAATGAGATCGACTTAAAAACCACCCGCCAGCCCGGCGTCTGGACGCCAAGGCCGTGGTCCAAGGTCCACCCCGACACCGGTGCCGGCGACCCGTCCAAAGCGACCGCCGAGAAAGGCAAGCGTTGCTTCGAGGCGATGTCGGGGAAGGTGAGTGAGTTGTTGGTGGAAGTGTCGGGGGCGAGCAAGGGGCAGTTGCCGTATGTTTAAGAGTACAGCGTTTTGGCACAAGGAATGAAAAAATTCAAGATTCTAATTTCTGATGCTTTAACCACCGCCATACCACGAAATTTTTGGCGAGTGTCGTTTCTGATTGTTCTCGGCCACACCCTTCTCATGTCGATTCTTGTATCCATGGGACTTGCAGGATGGATATCCAACTGCGGAAGAATCCTTCGGGAAATAATGTCGCCGTATGACACTGAACATTTTTTGATGCTCTTGTTTCAGTTACTAGCTATCCCCTTGATAATCGCCTCCAGTCTAACGGCAATCATCGCATTCGCCATGAAGCGCCAAGGCCGATGTGCCCACAAAATGCTGGCGACCTATGTGTCTCTGCAACTAGGATTTGGCCTGCTATTTATTATACCGATCGTCTACCAATATTGGATCGGATTCCGGCAAGGGTATTTCCTTGGGTGGTACCAGTTCAATCAGTTTTTTATGGTTATGGCCGGTTACACAGTGTTCAGTGTCCCATTGCTTCTGCTAGTGAGTAGGGGTCTATGGATTTGGTTGATCGGGACACCGCCTCAAACTGATACCTAAGGAAAGTATTTGAGTTGTGTTTCTTGTGACTATGATCTGCGAGGCACGCCCGGGAAAACCTGCCCAGAGTGTGGGGATCTGGTACTGGCAATTAAAAATTGCCAGTATCGAGTTGAGATTAAGTCTAATCGGTTGAAGTGGGTTGTTTAACTTCGCGGGGGATGATTTCAATCTGCGGTGCGGGGTCGGCGGGGAGTTCTTTGGGGGAGTCGGCACCGAGGTCTTTGAATTTTCGGGCACTGGAGACGATTCTTGTCTCGAAGCTGCCGACGAAGTCGTTGTAGGCTTTGACGGCCCGGCCGAGGTTTGAGCCGAGCTTGTCGATGTGGCCGGTGGCGACGGCGATGCGTTCGTGTAGTTCCATGCCGAGGTCGCTTATTTTGCGTGCGTTTTCTGCCATGCGTGTTTCGCGCCAGCCCATTTCTACGACGCGCAGGAGGGAGATGAGTATGGCGGGTGTGGCGATGACGACGCCGTTACTCATGGCGGATTCGGCGAGTGAGGATTCGACGTCGAGAGCGGCGGTGAGGAAGGCTTCGCCGGGGACGAAGAGGACGACGAAGTCGGGGGCTTGGGAGAGGCTTTGTGCGTAGGACTTGCGGGAGAGTTCGGTGACGCGGGAGCGTAGGTCGGCGGCGTGTTTGGTGAGGAATTGTTTGCGTTGGGTGGGGTCGGTGGTTTCCATGGCCTGGAAGTAGTGTGCGCCGACGGCTTTGGCGTCAATGACGATGGATCGGCTACTGGGTAGGTTGACGACCATGTCGGGGCGGAGGCTGGCTTCGCCGTTCCAGATGGTGACTTGCTCATCGAAGTCGCAGTAGGCGGACATGCCGGCCATTTCGACGACGCGGCGGAGGGTGATCTCGCCCCATCGACCGCGTGCGGTGGCGGAGCCTTTGAGTGCGGTGGTGAGTGCGGTGGTCTGGTCGCCGAGGCGGCGTTGGACTTCGATCATGGAGGTGAGGTGTTGACGGAGTGAGCCTTGGTCCTGCTTGCGGTCTTTCTCGATGTCGGTGACGGCTTTGCTGTGTTTGTCGAGTGATTCGCGGATGGGTTTGATGAGGGACTCGATGGCCTGCTTGCGTTGTTCGAGTTGGGCGGCGGCGTCTTTTTGTTCGCCATCGAATGTTTTCTTGGCGAGTTGCAGGAACTGTTCGTTGGATTGTTTTAGGACGTCGCTGGCGAGGGCTTTGAACTTGTCGTCGATGCCTTCGTGTTTGGCGCGGTGTTCGGTGAGTTGGTTTTCTTTTTCGTTGACTAAGTCGCGGAGGCGTTGGACTTCGTCGAGGTAGGCTTCGATGGCGGTTTCACGCTGGGCGAGGTCGGAGGCGATGCGGTCGCGGTCGGCGCGGAGGGCTTGTCGCTGGGTCCAGAGACGGACGGCGGCGAGGAGCAGGAGGACGCAGGCGACGGCGGCGAGGGTGAAGAGGGTTGGCCACATGCGTGAAATTGTACACGGAGGGCTGGGGGGAGGGATTTATGATTTATGATTTTGGATTGATGATGTGAAATCGGGGAGGGGGGATTGGGGGATTGATGATATTGGGGAGGGAGGGTGAGGGGAGGAAGGATACCCGCCCCTTCGCTGCGCTCAGAGGCGGCGTTGGGGGTGGGGGAGGATGGTGGGTTGACCCCGGCCAAGGCCCGGGGCGGGCCATGACCGGGCTTTGGGGGGTGAAGGGGGCACAATCAAGGAGGGGGGACGCGACAAGTCGCGGCGCTTCGTAAGGGGGGGGGTGATTCTTCCGGGGGTCGGGCCGGGGGGTCAGGCCTGGATGTCGATGTGGGTGTAGAGGGCGTCGGCCCCCGCCCCCGGAGAGTCCCCCGGAGAATCCCCCGGAGAGGGTGCTGCGGTGGCTTTGCGTTGGATGGCGGGGTCGGCGGTGGCGGCGAGCTGACGCATGAGGGTGTCGGCGTCGGGGAGTGCCTGGTGAGTAGGGTCGTCGGCGAGGTATTGATCGTCGTCGGGCTGATGGTCGTCAGGCTTGGTGTCGTCGGGGTGCTCGCGGTCAGGCTGCTGGTTGTCAACGTGGAGGCGTGTGGCCTGCTCGTCGCCGTCGTGCTCTTCCAGGCCGACCAGGCGGGTCTCGAAGACCTCGGCGGCATGCTTGGCTTGGCGGGTGCGGTTATTTTGGCGTTTATCGTGCTGACGGGCGATCTGCTGGGATTGCAGGCCGACCTGGGCGACCGAGGCGGCGATACCGGTTCCGATGGCACTCAACGTCAGGCTCCATGTGACGGGACAGTTCCCGTATCCCTATCATCGGATAGGCTGGGGGGTGGGGCTTGAAAATGTTGCATAAGAGGTGGTTTTTCAGCCTGTTATCCGAATGAGGTGGGATGGGATATTTATGATGTTTGATGGCTGATTTGAGGGTGGGGAGGGTGGAGAGATTGCTGATTTATGATGTTTGATGGCTGATTTGAGGAGGGGAGTGTGGGGTGGAGCGACCCCGGCCAAGGCCTTGGGGCCATGACCGGGCTTTGGGGGGCAAGGGGTGTGCGAGAGGTGGTGCGGGGGGACGCGACAAGTCGCGGGGCTTTGTGAGGATATGGGGAGGGGACTGATGTGGGGGGTGGGGAGACCCGCTCCTTCGCTGCGCTCAGGGGCGGCGTTGGGGGAGGTGGAGGTGGGTTCTAAATACTAAATTCGATACCTGATACCTGATACCTGATACCTGATACCTGATACCCGATTTTACTCTTCGAATTTTTCGATGAGCCAGTATTCGAGTTCGACGGGTGTGGCTCGGCCGAAGATCATGACGACGACGCGGACCTTGCCTTGGTCGGGGAGTAGAGCGTCGACGGTGCCTTCCATGTTCTCGAAGGGGCCTTCGCAGATCTTGATGTGGTCGCCCTTCTCGAATTCCATCTTGATGGTGGGCTGTTCGTCGGCGGGCTTGGAGGCCATCTGCATTTTTTCGATCTCAGGGATCGACATGGGTGAGGGTCTGCCAGCGGTGCCGATGAAGTCACCGACGCCTGTGGTTTCCTTGATGAGGAAGAAGACGTCCTGGGGGATTCGGCCGTCGTCTTCTAGTTTCATTTCGACGAAGACGTAGCCGGGGTAGAGTTTTTTCTCGACGATCTTCTGCTTGCCGCCCTTGATCGTTTTTTCTTTTTCGGTGGGAACGAGGATGCGGTTGACCAGGTGCTCGAAGTTTTCGATTTTGATTTTGCGCAGGAGTGTTTCGCGTACGGAGTCTTCCTTGTTGGAGGCGACGCGTAGGACGAACCAGTTCATGCCTGGGGTGACGAGTAGTTCGTCGTCGTTGATATCACCCGCAAAATGATCGGAAGCCTTATCCGGGGCCGGCTCGCTGGGGTCTGGGGTTTGCGCTTCGTCTGGGGATTGCTCGGGCGCGGCTTGATCCTTGGGCGCTTGCGAGGCGTCTTGTTCGGGAGCCTCGGTGGTATCCGCGGCGGTGTGTTCGTCTTGGATCAGGTTATCTTCGGCCATGGTTTGGTTTGCCTTGATCGGCCCGGTTGATGGGCGTGGAGCGGGCTTATCCTTCCAACACCCCGATGCGGCGGAAGAGATCGGCGAATCCGATGTTGATCAGAAACAGCAGAATGGCCATGAACGCGGTGCCGCAGATGACGACCCAGGTTGAGCCGATGATTTCTTTTTTGCTGGGCCAGTTGACCTTCTTCATTTCGGCCTCGGTGGCGATCATGAAGTCGGCGATGCGTGGTTTGTTGAGAATGAAGAAGACCAGTGCGCCGAAGAAGGCGATGACGCCCACGGCCATGCCGGCCTGGTAGAAGAGTTCCTGGTCATCGGGGATGGCTTCGATGGCGGTCATTTTTTCCCAGAACCAGGCGACGCCTGACAAGACGATGACGCCGACACCGACGGCGGTGAGCATCCGGGTGTAGTAGCCTTGGCCGGGTTTGTAGATGGATAAAGCCATGGGAATTAGAAGTCTTTAGACTTTCGCCATTAGCATTTAGCTAAATAGCTTGATCGGGCTGTCACTGCTGACGGCTAATAGCTAACGGCTACTAGCTTTTTTAACACGACGGCGGGCCAAACCGGGTTTTTGCCGGTCCGTCCCACCCACACACGCCAGGGAGGACTCGAACCTCCAACCTGCGGATTTGGAATCCGCTGCTCTGCCAATTGAGCTACTGGCGTAAAAGTAGCCATTAGCTTTTAGCTGTTAGCCATTAGCAAGACATCGGCCCTTCCGGGCTAAAGGTTAATGACTAACGGCTAATGGCTGGATCATTTCCGCTTGATTTTATGCAGCGTGTGCTTGCGTAGACGAGGCGAGTATTTCTTGAGACCGGCCTTGAGCTTCTCGGGCAAACCGCCCTTGACGTTCACAGGAGTGCGGTAGTTCAAGTCACCCGTCTCGGTACACTGGAGCCACACGTATTCAATTGCACCGGCTTTCTTAGCCATAACAAAACCTCATAAAGCCAGCGATGTTATCACCGGGGGTCTGCGATCTATTCGCAGAAATCCGGGATACTGCCGACGGAATCCCGCGATACCATCGCGGGCTTTATAAACACTTACTCTAAGATCTTGGTCACAACGCCGGCGCCGACGGTTCGGCCACCTTCACGGACGGCGAAACGCACGCCTTCTTCCATCGCGATGGGCTTTTCGCCCAGGTCGATCTTCATGGTGATGTTGTCGCCGGGCATGCACATTTCTGCGCCGCCGGTCAGCTCGATCGCACCGGTCACGTCGGTGGTGCGGAAGTAGAACTGAGGTTTGTAGCCGGCGAAGAACGGGGTATGACGGCCGCCCTCTTCCTTGGTCAGGACGTAAATCTCACCCTCGAACTTGGTGTGCGGGGTGATGGTGCCTGGCTTGGCGAGTACCTGGCCGCGCTCGATGTTGTCTTTCTCGACACCACGCAGGAGGCAGCCGACGTTGTCGCCTGCGATGCCTTCGTTGAGGGTCTTGGTGAACATCTCGACGCCGGTGACGGTGGTTTTCTGGGTGTCGGTGAAGCCGACGATTTCGACGGCGTCGCCGACCTTGATAATACCACGCTCGATACGACCGGTGGCGACGGTGCCACGGCCCTTGATGGAGAAGACGTCTTCGATCGACAGCAGGAAGGGCTTGTCGTTCTCGCGCTCAGGCTCGGGGATCCATGTGTCGATGGCGTTCATCAGCTCGTCGATGCACTTGGCCTTCTCGGGGTCTTCCGGGTTCTGAAGCGCGGGGAAGGAGGCACCCTTGATGATGGGGGTGTCGTCCTCGAAGTCGTACTTGGCGAGCAACTCCTGAACTTCCATCTCGACCAACTCGAGCAGTTCGGGGTCGTCGACGAGGTCGATCTTGTTCAGGAAGACGACGAGCTTGGGTACGTTTACCTGGCGGGCGAGCAGGACGTGCTCGCGGGTCTGAGGCATCGGGCCGTCGGCGGCGGAGACGACGAGGATCGCTCCGTCCATCTGCGCGGCACCGGTGATCATGTTCTTGACGAAGTCCGCGTGACCCGGGCAGTCGACGTGGGCGTAGTGCCGTTTTTCTGTTTCGTACTCGACGTGCGAGGTGGCGATCGTCATGATCTTGGTTGCGTCACGACGGCCATCGGACTCGGACGCCTTGGCGACCTCGTCGTAGGGCTTGTGTGTAGCAAGTCCTTTGACCGCCTGAACAGCGGTGATGGCTGCGGTCAGGGTGGTCTTGCCATGGTCAACGTGACCGATCGTGCCGACATTTACGTGGGGCTTGGTACGCTCGAATACAGCCTTCGCCATCGTCTGAAACCTCCGCCTAACAATCTGAGTTATCTGGTCGTTTGTGGGCCGCTGTGTTAGACGTCAGCGGACCTGACCGTGATCGAGTTTCAATACACTTCGGTGACTGCCGGACCCACGCCCGGCAGACAAAACTATCTGAAAGCCACCCATGGGATTCGAACCCACGACCTCTCCCTTACCAAGGGAGTGCTCTACCACTGAGCTAGGGTGGCGGCCATATTAGTACAGCCCGACACCCTTGACGCTGTGGCTGTGGCCGATCCAAGCCTCGGCACTTTAGCGACTCCACTGCGATTGACAAGGGGCGTCGAACTGGCCTTGTAACCAATCCGCGCCCCATACATTCGGCGGCCACCAAAACAGCGCTGACTATGTCACCGGCAAACAGGGCTTCAGACCCGATGCCAGCAGGAGGGAAAATTTAACATCCCCTTACTCAGGCGTCAAACCAAGCCGAGGAATTCACAGGCTATGCACCGGTTGATAATTCAAAGCAAGAAGCCTGATTCACCCGCTTACACCTGGTCTTGATTAACTGTAAACACTTGTGTGCAATTGAATTACGCATTAATATACGGGCTGATTTTTTGGGGATTGGTCGACTTTGGGAGTTTATCAGCCCTGACCTGTCGGGCTGGATTGTCTGTTCTGGCTTGCCGACCTATGATGGTAGGTCGGAAACCCGGGCTGGCAAGGCACTTCCCCTTCCCGGATTGCCGACCCCGGATTACCCCGGATTACCCCGGACTCCCCCGGTCGCCAAGGAGCACGATGACGCAGGACGAACAGACATCCCAGGATTCACTGACCCTCTTCCAACGCGTCGAGCAGGTCATCGAACGCATCCGCCCGGCGGTACAGTCCGACGGCGGCGATCTGGAACTGGTCAACGTCACGGACGAAGGCGTCGTCCAGGTCCGCCTGCACGGGGCCTGCATCGGATGCCCGTCCAGCAGCATGACCCTTCACATGGGTATCGAGCGGAACGTCCGCGAGAAGATCCCCGAAATCACCGGCGTCGAACAGGTGAGCTAAACCAACACCCCCCCGCCCCATAACGGCGGGCCTCAGGACGAGAATCTCCAAGCCACAATCGTAAAAGTGGACTTGGCTGGCAGGGTCAGGAGACCAAGGCATGCTCGCACTCACACGCCGCGTCGGCGAAGAAATCGTCATCGGCGATCCTAAAAATCCCCAAGGCGTCATCCGCATCGTCGAGATCCAAGGCGACAAGGTCCGCCTGGCTTTCGACTTCCCACGCGAGACGGCGATCAACCGCCGAGAGTTGGCTGACCAGAAGGCAAGGGGCGAAAAACCTCCACCGAAAAAGCCGAGTCATAATGGCGGGCAGAAGAAGTAAGCCGCCCCACCACGACTACCTATTTGATTTAACCCCGCGTCTATGGCGTGGGGTTTTTGTTTTTTACCGCGACGCTGGGAACAGCTCGAAGAAAGAGGGGGAATAGCCCACAGATTCTCACAGATTGACACGGATTTAGGCAAACACGGGCCGAGCACCTTCCGGAATCTGTGAGAATCTGTGGGCCAACTCTTTGCCTTGCTTCGCGATCTTCGCTGCTTCGCGGTCATATGGCTTAGGAACCCCGGGCTTCCGCCCGGGGCTATGGGGTTAATCAAAGTATTTGGCCCACAGGATTTCGAGCCGCTTGATCTCTGCGGGATCGACCTTGGATTTGTCGGACCAAATGCCCAATGCCAAGGCCGAGTGTGCGGGGCTGGGGGTGTTGGCTAATACAGACGTGTCGCGGAGTGCTTGTTTCATCAGGGCGATATTGGCTTGGGTGGCGCGTTGGAGGTTGCCGATGATTTCTTTGAGCAGGGCTTGTGGGTCGGGCGCGGAATCACTCCGGGGGTGGGGTCGCCAGCAGTCGTAGTCGGTGGGCATGGCGATCATGGCGTAGGCGATCTCGGCTTCACGGGCGAGTTTGGCTTCGGGCATGGCGGTCATGCCGATCAGGTCGCCGGCGAAGGCTTCGCTGCGGTGCATGTTTGACTCGGCTTTGGTTGAGAAGGATGGGCCTTCCATGACGATGTAGGTGCCTTTTTCGTGGACACGGATGTTGTCCAGTTGCTTGGCTGCCTCGAGTAGCCAGTTGCGCATGACGGGGCAGAAAGGCTCAGCGAGTTCGACGTGGACGGCGGCGTGTTCGTAGAAGGTGTTGGCTCGTTTGGTGGTCTTGTCGATGAGTTGATCGACGATGACCAGGTCGCCGGGGGCGATTTCTTCGCGGAGTGAGCCGGTGGCGCCGCTGGCGAGGATGTGGGTGATACCCAGGGATTTGAGTGCGTAGATATTGGCGCGGTATGGGACAGCAGAGGGGTTGAGGGTGTGGCCTATGCCGTGGCGTTGGAGGATGGCGACCTCACCCCCCCCGGAGCCGCCCCCGATATCACTCCCGGCACCGCCCCAGTTGGCGAGGGTGATTGGGGAACTTGGTTTGCCGAAGGGGGTATCGACTTCGATTGCTTTACCGGTCTCGGTGCCCAGGGCGTCGCCCAAGCCGCTGCCGCCGATGATGCCGATCTTGATGGGGGCTGGTTGTGGTTTACTCATAAGATGGATCATACCTGTGAGGGTTGGGGATCACCACGGGGCGGGGGAAAAGCGAAGAAGTTGGAACAGGGATGAACACAGATGAACGCGGATAAGAGCCGGATTTGAGCCAATCTTATTCGCGTTGATTGGCGTTTATTTGCGGCTAAATCCGGTTTCATCTCGTGTAACTTGCAGCTACTCGGCAGATTGAGCCTGGCGGGAATACCGTGACTGGCTGTAACGCTTATTGGCCTTGGTGCGTATCCTATTTTGAGTCACGAAAACACCCGCATCCTTTGGAGGATTTTGATATGAAACGTCTGATTGCCAGTACGGTTGTTGCCGCCACGTTGGCGTTGAGCTTGCCTGTTGTGGGGGCTGAGCCGGCGACGCTTGTGCCGGCGGACGCGAGTTTTACGCTGGTCACGAACCCGTCCAAGCTGCTACAGAGCCGGCTTGGGGAGACGATCCTTGATTTGATCCGCAAGGATGAGCCACAGATCGATGAGGTAATTGATAAGCTTTCCGAGACGGTCGGTATCGACCTGAGGACGTCGTTGGGGAAGACGATTTTGTTTGGGACCGGGTACGACCGGGGAGACTTTGCGCTGATAGCGGACATCGGGCCGACGTCGGGAAATATCAACGGGCTGCTGCTGACAGCCCCGGGGTACGACTCGAGCGTGTACCGCGAGAAGGTGATTGTTCATTCGCCGCCAGCAGAGGACGAGGCGGGGCATTCGGACCGGATTTATTGCGCGCTGCCCAAACGACCGGGCCTGGGGGCAAATCCGGGGGCGGAGGGTAATCCGGGGGCGGGGACGTATTACCTGGTGGCCTCGTTCAACCCTGAACGGACGCGGGCGATGATCGACCAGACGCTGGACACCGATGCGCCGCTGATGCTTGAGGGCGCAGACGAAGGGACGCTGATCGAGGTGTGGTTCAGTGGTCTGCCTGAGCTGGCACGGCTGGCTGGCCCTCACGGCGGCCCGCCATCGGCGGTGGCGGAGATGGTGCAGCGGGCACACCTGTCACTCAGCGATTCCGGTGACTCGGTAGCCAGCGAACTGACCCTGACCATGGTGGACGGCCTGCGCGCCCAGCAGGTGTTTGAGCTGCTTCGAGGCGGGTTGGCGATGCTGCAACTGGCGGCGACGGCGGAACCGCAGGCCCAGCCTTTGGCGGACCTTGGGCAGATGATCAACATCCAACACAACCCCGACGATACGGACGTGACCGCCAGCTTCAACTGCTCCTACGACCGGCTTGAGCAGTTGCTTGACACGCTTGAGGGCATGTGATTGAAGCGCCATCTTTCGGGACACGCCACGACTGCCCGTATAGAGTCGTGGCGTGTAAAGCCGGGTCGGTCGTTTAGCGGGCGGTCGCAGGATCGTCGGGCCTGGTGCGTTGGGCCAACACGCGGATCTACGATCCGCCGCTAAACGGGCAATAGGTGGCAAGCAGCATCGTTGGGGGCCTCTGAATAACCCCGGCGGAGGCTGCTTTAGCAGCCGTGATGGCACGGAATCACACCCACTGAAAGGTTATTCAGAGGCCCCGTTGGACATAAAGGGCACCGTCGACATGGCACCCCCCCACCGCCAAGCATGGATAGGTCACGTTGAGCGATAAGAGACTGACAGACACGGAACGGCTGGACGCGCTGAGCGAGGAAACACTCGCGCAGCGTGTTCGGCTTGGGTGCATCCCAAGCTACGAGGAGCTTGATCGTCGGCTGCGTCCCAGGCTGGTGTACCTGCTGACCAAGCGGACAGGCAGCCGAGAGGATGCGGAAGATTTGGCGCAGCAGGCGCTGATGCGGGCGTATGAGAAGATCGGCAGCTACGACCCCAGGCGGCGGTTTCGGTCGTGGCTATTTACGATCGCGGTGAGGCTTTCGATTGATGCGTACCGCAAGCGCGGCGTCAAGGCGACCGGCGGCGAAGGGATCGAGCGCGTGGTGGACCCCGGGCTAGGTCCTGCGGAAACGGTCAGCATGATGGAAGGGCAACGGCGGCTCTGGGCCTTGGCTGATCGGGTGCTGGACCCGACGCAGCGCACGGCGTTGTGGCTGCACTACGGCGAACAGATGAAGGCTAAAGAGATCGCTACCACCCTTGGGATCACCGCGGTGCATGTGCGTGTGCTGCTTTACCGGGCGAGGCGGGCGTTGATGGTGCATCTGGATGAGCCGATCGAGGCGCGGGTTGTAGAGAAGCCGGTGAGAGCAGAGGCCCATCGGTGTGTTGCGGGTGCGGGATGCAAAGCGTCGGGGCTTAAACAAGGAGCGGTGACATGATTCGTAAGCTGTCACAGTTTTGGGTGAGTCGGTCGGTGGATCAAGGTGTGGGGCCATCGCGGCTGTGGCGGTGGACCTTTGGGCGTCTTGCATCGCACCGACGGTTCGCATCGCAGATGAATCAACTGGACGCGCAACTCAAACGCCAGGCCACGTCGCAGCGGCGTGCGATCCAGCGGGAACCCTTCCCGATCGGCCGATACACAAAGTCCACGGCAAGGGCTGACGGTGCAGCGGGAGGCGGGCGTCTTGTCGGTGGCGGGTTAATTACCGGCGGGTCGGGTTGGCTTAGACCGGTGTTGATGACGGGGTCGCTGGCGGCGGTGCTGGGGTTGGCGGTGGTGGGCTTTGTTGTCTGGTCCAACACGCCGACGCAAACACCCGAAGAAATGCGTGTGATGGCAACGCGGTCGTTTGATCGGGTGTGGCAGCCGTTAAGTAAGCAGGCCCAGATGACCGGGCGGGCGTTGCGCGAGCAGACGACGCATGTCACGGGGTTGTCGGCGAAGCTGCCGACGATGGATCGGGTGGTGAATGAGTTGGGTGAAGCGATCCAGTCGCCGATCCGTGAGGAGGTTCGGCGGTTCGCGGACGATATGGCACGGCCGTGGGTGTACCTGGCGGGCCAGATGCCCAGGCTGCCGCGGGAGCGTGAGCAGGTGCCTAAGAAGACTTAGGGGCACCTCTAAAAATTCACATTCGCAAGGCATTCGTCCGACCTCGCGAAGCCGCAAGCGGCATTTCCGCGGCACAGATCCAATTATTATACCAATTCCAATAATAACTCGTGCGCGTTAGGCGCATGTTAGGTTGCGCTCTTGCGTTCAGTTTGAGAGACTGGTTCTTTTACAAGGAGCTGGACGATCGACATCTCTCTACATCAAGACAGCGA
>JAJRRS010000071.1 GCA_024279275.1 Planctomycetota bacterium
CGTACATGAGCCTCTCCTGTATTCAAGGAAAGGCCCGATGGTCGCAGCAAGTTCAAGTTGATGCAGGTCATCTTCTCTTGCAGATCATTCGCTTGGCAACACTTATACGAAATCACGGCTCAAACGTTGGGACAGTAGTGCCTTTAAGACATTCTTTGAGAGTCGTTCTGTATGAAGCGTTGTGAATGGGCTGGCAAGGAACACATGCACGGCTACCACGATGTTGAGTGGGGTGTGCCGGTGCATGATGATCGGCTGCTGTTTGAGTTTCTTATTCTGGAAGGCGCGCAGGCGGGGTTGAGCTGGGACACGATCCTTAAGAAACGTGAGCATTACCGCAAGGTGTACGACGGCTTCGATGCAAAGAAGATCGCGCGGTACACCCCGCGGAAGATTGAAAAGCTGCTGGCGGACTCGGGGATCGTGCGGAACCGGCTTAAGGTCGCGGCGTCGATCGGTAATGCCAAGGCGTTCCTTGCGGTGCAGAAGGAGTTTGGGAGTTTCGATGCTTACATCTGGCAATTCGTTGGGGGCAAGCCTAAGAAAAACAAGTGGAAGTCGCTTAAAGAAATCCCCGCCACGACGGCTCAGTCCGACGCGATGGGTAAGGATCTGAAGAGGCGTGGCTTTAAGTTCGTTGGCTCGACGATCTGCTACGCCTTCATGCAGGCGGTGGGGATGGTGAACGATCACGAGGTGGGATGTTTCAGGTATCGGCAGGTGTGATCCGGCCTAAGATAGGGTGATGCCCGAATCTTTATGGAGGTAGCGGTCATGCGACGAATTTTCTTCTTGATTATTCTATTGATCGCGATCAGCCTTACTGATTCAGTGCTAGCCATTGATGATGATGCAGAGGCGAGAACAACCGATCAGGCGTTCCTTGACGCGGCCAGGCATGGGGACATTACAGCGGTTGAGCGTTTGTTGCAGGCGCGACCCTCCATTATCAATGCCCGCTTGCCAGCCCAATTCAAGAGCGATGCTGGCTACGACATGCGGGGCGGTTTGCACTGGGCTGCGGATCGGGGTGATGTCGCGATGATGTCGTTACTGATCGAGAGGGACGCAGAGATCGATATCGAAGACGCGTTCGGGCACACGCCCCTGCATATGGCAGGCAATGCCGAGGTGGCGACCCTGTTGCTCGACGCGGGTGCCGAGGTGGCTGTCTTAGGTAATGGTGAAGATCAACCGATCCATACGGTTCGCTCCGCGGGTGTTGCCGCCGTTCTGATCGCGCGGGGGGCTGACCCCGGGGTCAGGGGTAATCACGGCCAAGCGCCTCTGCACAGAGCGGTTGAGATACGTGATCTGGAATTCGTCGAGATGCTGATTGATCGCGGCGTAGACATCGAGCCTGAGGATGTACACGGTTTGACGCCCTTATACAACGCGGCGAGTCACGGCAACCTGCCCATTGTCTTGCGACTCGTTGAAAATGGCGCAGAAGTCGACGTGGTCGGCATCCATGACGAGCCGCTTTGCTGGGAAGTGGTACGGAATGGTCATGTTGACATGCTCAAATACATGCAGAAGCAAGGTGTTGGCATAGACCAAGAGCCAGACAGGTTTGGGTGGACGCTGCTCCATAACGCCGCAGTTTGGCACCGCGCATCCATGATCGAGTACCTGATAGAACTGGGGATGGATGTGGATGCAAAAACAGAGCGTGGCCAGACGCCGCTACACCTGTCCGCCAAGTGTTCAATAGGATCTTCAGAGGACTATATGGAGTCCGTTCGTACGTTGATCCGGGCCGGTGCCGAGGTCAACGCGGTTGATGGCCGTGGGCAAACACCCTTGGCTATAGCGATGTCTGAAATACCGTACCAGTCCGTCCAGGGAACCCCCCGCGATACTGAACTGCATGAGAAGTACATTGATGAAATGAACCGGGTTCGGCAACAAGTGGTTCAAGTACTTCGTGATGTGGGCGGCAAGCCATAGCATCAGATATCAGTGGCTTATTCATAGACCTGACCTGGCTGGATTCGTGCCGTTTCGGGTGGCTGGCAAGGCACAGGCGGGTGTGGAATGCGATCCTAAACTCAGGTAACATGAATGCCGGGGCGTATTCGAGGGGCGATGTGTTATTATCTTGTGGGTGATCGATCGCACAAGGATTGCTCGCGGGCGCGGCTCTGATGAAACTGCACCAGAGATATCGTTTATCCGACACGCTTTTTCGATTGGTTCGTGGTCAACGGACGTGCCCGGCCAGAATGTGTGTGTAGTTTTTTTAATTGTCTGTCATCGGGAGATCGATTCATGAGTTCATCAGCTTTCCTCACCCGCGTGCAGGTGCTTTTATTTGCCTGCGCAATCTACCCCATCCTGCTAGCGACTGACGCACAAGCCCAACCCACTTTTTCCAATCAGGGCGGAAGCGTTCTTGGGGGGGCTGAACCTCAACTCACGCAGCGCATCATTTGGTGATATCGACAACGACGGAGATCTGGACCTGTTGTTCCAAGGCGCGGCGGGGTCGCAGAAACTTTACCGAAACAACATCATCGGCACGGGCGTGATGACCTTCAGCGATATCTCCGGCGATTTGCCTTCGGGGCTTGGTTCGTCCTGGAGCGCGGCTTGGGGTGATTACAACGGGGATGGGAATGTCGATGTGTTCGTGGGGCAGACGAATTTCTCCGGGGCGACTGGTGATGTGTTGAGAAACAACGGTGCGTCGGGCTTCTCGAACGAAAGTGTGGCGACGGGGTTGAACGATCCGGGATTTAATCAGAACGTGGCGTGGGTCGATATCGACGGCGATAACGACCTGGACCTGGTGATGGGGATGGAAGGCCCGGAGAAACACGAGATCTATCTGCAGGGGCCGGGCGGGTCATTTACCCCGGTCGGTGCGGCTGTGGGGTTTCAGGAAGACTTCGGGACCAAGGCCTACGGCATGGCCATCGGAGACACCGACGGGGACGGCGACCTGGATATCTACATCTCCACCTGCATCGCCGGCGGCAACATCCGCAACAACTTCTACGAGAACCAACTCGCACAGACGGGCACGCTGAGTTTCATCGACATCGCCGACACCAACGGCACCCAGTTCATGCAGAACAGTTACGGCTCGGAGTTTCTGGACTTCGACGACGACGGCGACCTGGACCTCTTCATGACCGGGGCCGACGGCCAGGACAGCAAGATATTCCGCAACGACGGCGGCAACCAGTTCACCGACGTCGATCTGCTCACCGGGAATCCGCTGCTCTCGGACAACAGCGGCGACCTCAACGGCTCACGCGCAATTGACTACGACAACGACGGCGACCTGGACCTCTTCTTCCAGGACCACAAGCCGTTGAACGGCAAGAACGCTGCACGCAAGCTCTACCGCAACGACGGGAACTGGAACTTCACCGACGTCACCGTCGCGGAGGGGCTTAATGAAAGCAACAAAGGCTCCTACGACAGCGCATGGGCCGACATCGATCGCGATGGGGACCAGGACCTCATCGCCACCACCGACAGCAACTCCGACGAGCGTGTCTTCATCAGTGACGCTTCGGGCAACGGGAACAACTGGCTCTATGTCGAACTCACGGGCACGTCTGACAACACCACGGCGATCGGTGCGTCGATCTACGCCACGATCAACGAGGGCACGCCGCAGGAGCGCACCCTGCGCCGCGAAGCGAACACCAACGCGGGGACGTTCAACCAGAGCGACCTGCCCGTGCATTTTGGGCTGGGTTCCGCCGGCGTGATCGATAAACTGCGCATCGTCTGGCCCGACGGGACGGTTCAGAACATCTTGAATGTTTCGGTTGACCAGTACCTCGCAGTTAATATCGCCGACATCATCGCGGGCGATCTGGACGGTGATGGGTTCGTGGGGATCAACGACCTGAACATCGTGCTGAGTAACTGGAACCAGAGTGTCCCGCCGGGCGATCCGCTGGCGGACCCTTCTGGTGACGGGTTTGTTGGGATTGATGACCTTAACGAGGTGCTGGGTAACTGGAACGCGGGCGTCCCCCCCACTGCCGGCGCGGCGATCCCTGAGCCGGGGACGTTGCTTGTGATGGGGCTGGGTGGGTTGGTGGTGTTGCGGAGAAACCGGCGGGGTATCAGCGTGCGGTAACGTATGTTACTTGCGAAGGAGCGGGCCGTGGCCGGCCCGGCTAAACGGGGGAAGATACTTGGGGTGGGGTTGCGTTGTTGCGGGGTGGGCGTTGAACAGTCTACACGGCGATCTGCGATCGCCCGCTAAACAGGGATAGCACATACCACGGGGCACTTAGTTAATCGGGTGTTTCGCCTAGTTCGACCTCGATGGAGGAGTGGATGCCGCCGCGGCCGGTCCAGTCGGTGCGTAGGAGCATCCATTTGGGGGACATGAGTTCGGCGAGGTCGTCGGCGATCTTGTTGGTGACGGCTTCGTAGAAGATGCCCTCGTTGCGGAAGGCCTGGAGGTAGAGCTTGAGGCTCTTGAGTTCGACGCAGAGTTTGTCGGGGATGTATTGGAGTGTGACGGTGCCGAAGTCCGGGTGGCCGGTCTTGGGGCAGACGCTGGTGAACTCCTGGGCGACGTGCTCGATGAGGTAGTCGCGGTTAGGGCTTGGGTTGTCGAAGCATTCCAGGAGGGTGGGGTTAGGCATGGGGGTAGGGTATCGGGTCTGGGGTTTAGGGTCTAGGGTCGTCAACCGCATGGCGGATCGTCGCATGACAGAACTGCAAACATCCTGAACCCAATCCCCGAACTCTGAACCCTGTACCCCGGACCCAGGCCCCACACTTTGCTATCCTACCGGGCATGAGTCAATCCCAGACGATTACGGAGGCGGATGTTCGGCACGTCGCCAAGCTCGGGCGGCTGCGTGTGAGCGATGACGAGGTGCATCACTTCACCGAGCAGCTCGCGGCGGTGTTGGATTACATCAGCAAACTTAATGAGTTGGATGTGGACGGGGTTGAGCCGATGGCTCATCCGTTGGAGTTGGTGAATGTGCTTAGGCCGGATGTGGAACAGGCTGGGATATCGACGGAATCGGCGTTGTTGAATGCCCCGGCGAAGATGCCGCCGTATTTTAAGGTGCCTAAGGTGCTGGGGGACGGCTCGGGCGCATGAATCCAACCGACACTACATTGATTGAACTGCGCGACGCGATCGCTGGGAAGGTTGTTTCCTCGGTCGAGGCGACCGGTGCTTACCTGGATCGGATCGAGGCGCACGACGGCGGAGACGGGGGGCTGAATGCTTATCACGAGGTTTTTGCCGAGCGTGCGATGGCGCGGGCCGAGGCGGTGGATATGGGCGAGGTGACTGGGCCTTTGGCTGGTGTGCCGATCGCGATCAAGGATTTGTTGTGTACGGATTACGGGCACACGACCTGCTCGTCGAAGATGCTGGAGAACTTCAAGGCCCCGTACACAGCCACGGCTGTGCAGAGACTGGAAGACGCGGGGGCGGTGATTCTGGGCAAGACGAATATGGACGAGTTTGCGATGGGTTCGTCCACGGAGAACTCGGCGTTCGTTACGACGCGCAACCCTTGGGATATCACCCGTGTGCCTGGGGGATCGAGCGGCGGGTCGGCGGCGGCGATGTCGGCGGACCTGTGTGCTGCGTCGATCGGGTCGGATACCGGTGGGTCGATCCGTCAGCCGGCGGCTTTGTGTGGTGTGGTGGGGATGAAGCCGACGTATGGGCGGATATCTCGGTACGGGTTGATTGCGTTTGCGTCGAGTCTGGACCAGATCGGGCCGTTCACGCGCACGGTGGCTGACACGGCGTTGTTGCTGAAGGTGATGATGGGGCATGACCCTTTGGACTCGACCTCGGCGAACGTGCCGGTGCCTGAGGATATCGATCGTGTGGATGAGGCTCCGAAGAACCTGCGGATCGGGATTGCCCGGGAATACATGTCGGACTCGAACGACCCGGCTGTGTCGGCGGCGACGCAGAAGGCCATCGAGGTGTACAAGGACTTTGGGGCTGAGATTGTTGAGGTCGATCTGCCGCATACCGAGTACGGGATCCCGGTGTATTACATTGTCGCTACGGCTGAGGCTTCGTCGAACCTGGCGCGGTACGACGGGATTCACTACGGGCATCGCACGGATAAGGCGGAGGATTTGATCGATCTGTACTGCCGAAGCCGGGCGGAGGGTTTTGGGGACGAGGTGAAGCGGCGGATCATGCTGGGGAC
>JAJRRS010000072.1 GCA_024279275.1 Planctomycetota bacterium
CTCATAGGGGGAGCGTTGCATGAGCTTGTTGCGTAGTGTGCCCAGGGACGAGCCGACGAGGCTCAGGCCGTTGGCGAGTTGGTTGACGACGGGTGATAGTTTTTCGCCGCCGGTGCGTGGCTTGATGAGTCGCATGAAGGGATGGAAGAGGTCGGTTTGGACTTCGGCGCGTGTGCCTCGGACGGTGATGGCGAAGCAGTCGGGCTGGGTGCGGCAGCTAAAGCGTATGCGTGCGTGCTTGTTGCCAGCGATGAGGATGGCGTCGAGGTCGTCGTACTTGAAGAGGTCGTCGTCTTCGTGGTTGGTCCATGCGGCGGATATCTTGTCGGGGTCGGGGATGAAGCGGAGCACGAGGTAGCTTAGGTGTGTTAGAAAATCGTGGATGACGCCAGCGGGGAGTTTGTGTGCGGGGTTTGGGAGGTTGGTGTCGGCGAAGCGTCCGCCGGCCCCCCGGATATTAAGGGCCATGCGGATATCGACTTCTAAGACGTCTCCCAAGACGCCGTCGGCGATGAGTTTTTCGATGTGGAGGATGGGGCGGTTGAAGCGGTAGTTGTGGTCTTCGATGAGCTTGCGGTTTTTACTTGTGGCGTGGTTGTAGAGGCGGGTGAACTGGTCGTGGCCGAGGGTGATGGGTTTTTCACAGATGACGTGTGCGCCGGCGTCGATGCAGTCGGTGGTGATCGGGACGTGGGATTGGGGGGGAGTGAGGACGTGGACGACGTCGGGTTTGGCTTCGTCGAGCATCTGTTTGTAGTCGGTGTAGTAGTTTTCAGCGCCGAAGGTTTTTGCGGCGTAGCGTGCGGCGGCGCGTGAGAGGTCGCAGACGCCTACGAGTTGAGTCGTTTTGGCGTTAGCGAGGAACTTGAGGTGTTCGGCGGATATTTCGCCTGTCCCGATTACGGCGGACTTCACTTTAGGCATCTCCGGTGTGGGCGGTTGTGCCCGAGGGTTTGTATTCGATGATCGTCGCTTGTTTTCCGCGGAGTCGTGTGAGCCAGTACTGTGCCTGGCCGAGTGCTTCGGGGATTTTGGCGATGGTTGCGAGTTTGGCGTAGGCCCATGCGTGTTGGGGGTTGTCGCCGCGTTGAATCCGATCTTTGCGGACCTTGACGGCGTGGCGGGTGTAAATTGCAACTAACACTGCGAGGCTGATGCCGTAGGTTATCCATGCGAGTCCAAGGAGTGCTATCGGCAGGATGGCCCCGTAGAACCAGGTATTTCTGGACTGTCGGACGCAGTGGCGTTCGGGGGGTTTGCCGTGCATGGCTGCGCCTTGAGCGTAGGCCCAGCCGCCTCGGACGGAGCGTTTCCAGAACTGGTTGAAGGTGGTCATCTTGGCGTCGTGAAGTGTCATCTCGGCGTCGAGTCGTTGGATGATCCAGTTAGCTTGGCGGAGGCGGATGCAGAGTTCGGGTTCTTCGCCGCAGATGAGGGTGGTGTTGAAGCCGCCGGCTTGTTGGTAGGCGTTGATGCGCATCATGGCGTCGCCGCCGCAGGCTTTGTTTTCGCCCAGGGGTGTGTTCCACTCCATGTCGCAGTGGCGATTGTATTTTGTGGCGTCGGGGAATCGTTCGCGTCGTCGCCCGCAGACCACGGCGAGTTTTTCGCCCCCGAGGGTGCCGGGGGAACCGGGGGTGCTGGGGCTACCGGGGGCGGTGAGTGCGGCGTGTGCGGTGTCGAGCCAGTGTTCGTCTACTTCGCAGTCGCCGTCGACGAACTGAACGAAGGTAAGGTTGGGGTTTAGCTCGAGGAGTTTTTGCAGGCCGGCGTCACGGGCGCGTGCGGCGGTGAAGGGGACGGAGGTGTCGAGTTCGACGACGTGGACGTTTTGTTCTTTGGCGAAGGCGACGGAATCGTCGGTGGAGCCTGAGTCAACGTAGACGACGGCGGCGACGCGCGGTGCGGTGCTATAGAGACAGGCGTGGAGCGCTGCGCCTTCGTTTCGGCCTATGACGACGGCCCCGACATCGGTGAGTTGGGGTGGGAGGGTCATGGTCTGGTTGCCTCCCGTGGTTGTTTGATGACGGCGGGGATGCCGACGGCGAGTGTGTTGGGGGGGACGTCTTGAAGCACGACGGCGTTGGCACCGATGACGGCGTTGTCGCCGATGGTGAGTTTGCCGAGGATTTTTGCGCCTGCGCCGACGTTGACATTTTTGCCGAGAGTCGGGGCGTCCAGTGGTTTGTCGAGCGTGCGGTTGCCGATGGTGACGCCCTGTCGGATGATGCAGTTGTCGCCGATGGTTGCGCAGCCGTGGATGACGACTGCGCCCTGGTGTTCGAAGACGACGTTTTTGCCGAGTTGTGTGCTGTAGGGGAGTTCGATGCCGTAGACGTTGCGGACTCTGCGGTAGAGGACGCGGTAGAGGATGCTGAGGGGCGCGCGCAGGGGTTTGGGTTTGATCGTCATGCGCCATTGGCCGAAGCGTGCGACGGCGACGGCGCGGAAGCCTGGTAGTGTCCAGTCTTTGCCGTGGGCGATCCAGTCTTGGTGGATTTGCGCGCGGAGGCTGGGGGAGCCGGGGGCATCGGGGGCGTCGTGTGTGGTGACGGGACCGGGTGCGGCGGGTGTTGCGGGATGTTCAGGTTGATCGTTCAAACGCTTGCGCCTTTCAGGAGCACGCTGTGTCGGATGAAATCATAGAGTAGTTTGGGTGGGTCGGTGTCGGGCTTGCGTTGGATGAGGCGTCGGAGGCGGTAGGTGGCGTAGGCGAAGGCCCAGGCGGCGTCGGTGATGAAGGCGTGGAGTCGGCCGTGGTTTTTGACGAAGTATCGGCGTCTTGAGTCGAACCAGTAGTCTGGTCGGCGTTTGGGTCGTGTGTTTTGGACGGTGACGCCTGAGGCCTGGCCGACGAGGTGGACGACGCGGCTGTCGGGGACGTACCAGCAGGGCCAGCCGGCACGGTTGGCGCGGAGGCAGAAGTCGACTTCTTCGTAGTACATGAAGTAGCCCTCGTCCATGAGGCCGGCGTCTTGGAAGACCTGTCGGCGGATAATCATGGAAGCGCCTGCGACCCAGTCGGTTTGGTGTGTGTCGTCGCGGACGGGGGGAGCGACCGTCTTGTTACGCAGGAATTTTGAGACGAGGCCGAGGCGTAGGCCGTCGTCGAGTTCGGAGCGTGTGGAGGGGAAGCGGAAGGCGGATCGTTGGGGTGTGCCGTCGGGGTCTTCGAGTCGGCTGCCGGCGATGCCTGCTTTGGGGTTGTCGTGCATGAACTTAATGAGCTTGGCGACTGCGCCGGGACGGACGATGGTGTCGGGGTTTAGCAAGAGGATGAAGTCGGGGGGTGTGTCGCTATCGAGTGCGGGTTGGATGGCCTGGTTGTTGCCGTAGGCGAACCCGCCGTTGCGGTGCAGGGGGATGAGGGTGGCCCAAGAGTCCCAATTATTTTCTTTGATGGCTTGTTGGATCTGTTTTGGTGAGTCGTCGGCGGAGTGGTTGTCGGTGATGACGACGCTTACATCGGGGAGAGATTTTACCTCGGCATCGAGTGAACGCAGGCAGTCGACGGTGAGGTCGGCTGTGCGGTAGTTCACGATGACGATGAGGGTACTCATGGGAGTGGGTGGATCAATCGTTGGGGTGTTAGTGTGATTTGGCGGCGGCGTGTGGGTTGGGAATCTGGTTGGTGCGTGCTTGTTGCGGGCGGTTGGGGGTGGTGGGTCTGCGTGATTGAGATCGTTGTGTGTTGATGGTCTGGCCTGCGAGTGCGCCGGCGGCGAGCATAAAGACGGGGTTGGTCATGGCGTTGAGCAGGTTGTCGATCATGTAGATGAGCAGGAGCATGGCCATGGCTGCGGCGGGTGCGACTCGGGGGTGTGACCAGTGGCGTATGGGGAAGCGTTTGAGTGTGAGCCAGACGGGCATGAGTAGGGCGGTGGTGAATGAGATGAGTCCGACCAGGCCGTACCTGCCGATGGCGATGACCCATTGTCCGTCGGTGATGGAGATGTCTTTGCCGTAGCGGTCGTAGACACGTGAACGTCCCCAGCCGGCCCAGCCGAAGAGTGGTTTTTCGAGGGCGCGTTGGGTGAGGAGGTCTTCGTTGGTGAAGCGTGTTTCGATGGATTGGGCGCGTTTTTCGCCAGCGACGGTGGTGATGAGGCTGACGAGGTTCGTGCCGTCCCAGAGGCCTGTGGCGCGTAGGGTCATGTAGAAGGGTGCGACGGCGATGAGAGCGATGATGGGCCAGCGTATTCGTGCTCGAGTGGTGAGGTAGAGGGCGGCGAGTCCTGCGAGCATTAGAAGTAGTGAGGCCATGGATCGGCTTGCGATGGTTACGAGTAGCAGGGGGACGACGAAGAAGAGGACGGGGATGCCGCCGATTTTTTTGAGAGTTCCGCTGAGCCAGAGCCAGGCGCCGATGAGTGTGGCGGATGCCATCCACAGGGAGACCATCAGGCCGTGAGCCATGAAGACGGTGGGTCGGTACCCGCCGCCGCGCATGGTTTGTCTGAAGTCGTCGTGGGCGTGTACGCCGTAGGCGTAGAGGTGTAGTTGTGGGCTGATCCACATCTCGACGAGGCAGAGGGGGATGTAGACGAGTCCGCCGATGAAGATGCCGATGGCGAGTTCACGTAGAGCGGCGAGGTTGTTGAAGTAGACGCGTCCGATGAGGTAGGGGAGTCCCCAGGTGACGGAATGTTTGAGGATTCCGCTGAGGCCGTCGTAGAGTGGGTTTTCGATGCCTGGGTGATCGTAGATGGTGATGTCGGTATTGGTGAGCGAAGAGAACAGGGGGACGATGCACCAGATGATGATGGGTATGTCGAAGCGTCTGGGTCGGAAGGAGAGGAGGCGGTTTTTATCGAAGATGACGGTGCCCAGGAGGACGGCGAGGCAGGTGACGGTCATCTTGTCGAGTTCGGGGAGTCCCCGGATCATGAGTGCTTCGGGTACGGGTACGGGTAGGAAGAGCCAGGCGGCGATGAATGCGAGGATGACGGCGCGCCTCGGTGGCATGGCCATGAACAGGAGCAGGACGATGGGTGTCCAGCCCAGGAGCGTGATGGGGACCAGTGAGGACATTGGGTGGGCGAATCTCGTTTAAGTTTAGTTATCGGACATCCTGTATCGCCCCCGCAAGGGGATAGTACGTTCATCGGCGATCAGGGTTTGGTGCTGCTGGAAAAACCCCCGGATATTGCCCCCGGATATTGCCCCCGGATAATGTCCCCGGATAATGCGTACTCTATCCAACGATAGCGTCAAAAGACGCTGTGGTTTAACCGTGGGCTTCCGCCCAAGGCTATAACGAAACCACTGTCATGCAATGGTTTGAGGCTACAGCCAGGCGAGGGGGATGTGTATGAGGTGGCCGGCGGCGTAGCCCAGAGCGACGAAGAGGAGTGCGAGAGCTTCGCGGGGCAGGGATAGTAGGCCGTGGGCGTGCATGCGCCACCAGAGGATGGGAAGTGATCCGAGTTCCGATAATGCGATGACCCAGATGACGCCGAGCATTTGGCCGTAGTGCCAGCCCAGGGGGATGCCGATGAGCAGGGCGATAGTTTTGCCGAGGTTGCCGGCGAAGACGCTTTTGGAGTCGCCGATGGCCAGGAGGCAGGCCACGGCGGTGGGGAGAGTGCAGGCGAATGCGACGCGGATGGCGAGGATCTGGAGCATCCAGCCGGCGTCGGCGTAATCGTCGGGGAATATCAGGTCCACGATGTCCGATCCCAGGACCATTAATGCGCCGGCGGCGGGGAGTGTCAGGGCGTCGAGGCGGAGGCGGACCTTGTAGTAATTCATGCGCAGGCGGTCGGGATTTTCACGCACAACCCGGCTGAACGCAGGGAGGAAGACCCGGCGTGTGACGAAAGCGATCATCTGTGCCAAGGCTTCGCTTAGGAAATAGGCTCTGCTGTAAACCCCCAGGACGGTTTTGCTGACGTAGATGCCAAGGAGCAGGCGGTCGCCCTGGGAGGCGATGAACAGGGCGGAGGTGCTTAGGAATATCCACCTGCCGAATCGGATCAGGTCGTTAAAGGCATCACGTTCGAAGTGCAAGCGGTTGGAGCCGCCGGGGAGTACGGCGTGGCTGAGCAGCATCTTCATCCATGAGGTGACCAGGCTGCCGGCGACCAGTGCCCAGACGCTTTGGTAATACCAGGCCCAGCTTGCCATGGCGAGGACGCCCATCGCCTGGACGCAGACCTCGATCATGGTGAGTCGTCCGATCGCCAGCCGGCGGTTGGCGGTGAACATCTTGGTGGAGTTGAAGCCGCTGAAGACTGCGGAGAGTGCGCCGACGCAGATTAAGGGGAGTAGTTGTGGGTCGCTGTAGACCGACTCGGTGCCGCTGGCTGCTTTGGATGCCATCAGCCCGCCGAGGAAGTAGATGGCGGGGACGACGAGAGCGACGGCGGCGATGCCCAGGACGAATCCGCGTATGACCTGGATGGTCCATGCGGTGTTGTAAAAGGCGGGTTCTTCGCCGCGTTTGTGTTGGATGATGCTTGGGCCGATGCCGATGTCGGAGAACAACTGCAGGCCTGTGAGCACGACGTTGACGACGGTCATCAGGCCGAAGGCTTCGGGAAGCAGAAGCCAGGTGAGGACAAGGGTGCTGGCGAAGCGTATGCCCTGCTGCGTGATGTTGCCGCCGAGCGCCCATGCGGAGCTACGGATGGCGAGTGTTTTGACGCCGGGGTCTTTGGCGGGTGGCTGGTTGGCGTTGGTTTGAGAATGGCCGACCGCCCCCGAGACATCCTCGGTTAAGGGGGTGTCCGGGGGCGGCGTTGTTTCGGCCGGACCCTTTAGGTGTTCTTTGATGTTCCCTGGGTCCAAGTCGACTCCGTGTTTAATCGAAGGTGGTTAGTTCGAGGCGTTTCTGCGAGCCGGGGTAGTCGAGCATGGCCTTGAACTTTTGGCTGCTGCTGATGGGCGAGTCCTGATAGATCAGGTGGCCCCATGATCCCCACTGGCTCTGAGCGCCGACGTAGTTGAACATGACGTTGGCCGAACCGCCGGCCCGCTCGAACTCGAGCATGTTCTGTTGGTAGAGATCATACATCTTTGGGTGGCTCTGCGCCGCGATGAGGGCGTTCTTGTGGGGCTTGTTCTGCCCGCCGTCGGCGAGGTGCTGGCCGCCCTCGTAGGCGATCAGGCGGATGTTACGGCCCAGGGTTTGGGTCCACTGACGTGCCAGTGCGCCGTGCTCGGCGTAGTAGCGTCGGTTGTCGGTGACGATATTTTCTTCGAGGATGGCGATGATATCGTTGGCGCTGGTGGAGCTGGTCATGGCGCGTTCTTCGCTGGAACGCAGGCCAAAGTAGGTTGAGGGTGCGATGGCGTCGAACTGGCCGTTCAGGCGGTCCAGGAGTTTGCCTGTGCCCCAGGAGAGTGCGGCTTGGGTGGCGGCGACGCGGACGATGCGGTCGGAGTCGTTGCTCCAGACGTCGCTCCAGATGGCGAGGTCGCGTCGTGCTTCGGCGGCCCACTTGTCGAAGAAGGGCATGGACATGGACTTGTTATCGGTTTCTGCTTTGACCCACTTGTGGACCTCGAACTGAGTGTTCCAGACCTCGTTGGACCACTCGACGTAGACCTTGCCGTCGGCGTGCAGGCTGGCCTTGACCAGTTGGGCGAATCTGCGGACGTAGTCGTCGTTAGCCTGTGCGGGCATGCAGACCCAAGGGTCGGCACCGAGTTCGTTGGCCAGCTCGATGAGCAGTTCGATGGCGACACCGCCTCTGCCTGCCTGGGTGTAGTAGTCGGGGGTGATGCGGTCGGACCACTGGCGCTGGCTGGTGGTGTTGGTGCGTTGCCAGTCCATGAAGCGGAGTGTCTTGAATGGTTTGAGGCGTTCGACGAACAGGGGGTGGAACGAGCTGGTGCGGCCGACGAGGTCTTCGTGGATGATCTTGATGTTGCGGACGTGGTTGTTGGGGTTGGAGTTTTCGATCCGCACATAGATGCCGTTGTCGGAGGGAGTGACGTTGACCTCGATGCGGCCGTTCTGGCGTGAGGTAACTTTGGCGTCCCAATCGAAGACGATGTCGCCGTCGCCGTCGTAGGTGCAGATGTATTTGCCAGCGGGGTAGTGGCCGTTAGTTGCGTTGAGCATGTAGGTGGCTGCGGCCTGGCCTGGGTTGAGTATGGGCCAGCCGTTGGCGTCGGTGTTGATGTTTGCGCCGGTGTCCCATGGGCTGCCGCCGGTGTTGGTGGCAATCCAGACCTTGGACTGACGCATGACGTTGGTGAAGACCCACTCGCGTGTCCAGTAGGTGACGAACGAGAGGTTCATGCCCAGGACGGGGTGCTGGTCGGTGTTGACGACGGTGGTGGGCGGTGGTGTGTTGTTGCCGGTGTCGGTCCCGGTATCGCCGCCGGCAGAGCCGCCGGAGGTGCCGCCACCCGTTGATCCGCCCGTGTCACCACCGGTCGTTGAGCCGCCGGTGTTGCCGGTATCGACCACGGGTGGTTCGGCGGGAGGGTTATCCGAGCCGGTGTTGGTGGTGTTGTCAGTGCCGGTGCTGTTGCCGCCTGTGTCGCCCCCGGTGTTGCCGCCGTTATCGACGACGGGTTCATCGACGGGCTGGTCGGCGTAGGCTGCGACGATTTTCATTTCGTGCGTGCGCTTGTAGGAGGTCTTGTTATCGACACGGTAGACCAGTTGAAGCTGTGTACGACCTGTTGGGAGCAGCGCGAGTTTCTCGGCGGTGATAACCCAGGGGCCGTTGGGGTTGTAGTGTGCGAACTCATCGACCATGGCCCATGTGTTGGCGGACCATGCGAGGACCATGATGGTGGTGTTGTCTGGGAGGTCGCGATCGACGGTGAAGGGGATGTCGATGCCTTCGCCCAGGCGGTAGGTGGCGGGGGCGTCAGCAAGGAAGGCGATGACGGGGTCGGGGAGTGTGACCTGGTTGTCGATGGTGAAGTTGATGGTGAGCGTGTCGGTCTGGTCGCCGGCGATGAGTGTGGTGACGGTGAGTGTGTAGTCGCCGTTGGTGTGCTTGGAGGTGTCCCAGGTCTTGGTGTCACCCAGGAGGATGTAGGGGGCGTCGGTTTCGGTGTGTGTCAGTTCGCTGGGGCCGTCGATGTTGAAGAGGACGGCATCGGGGGCGTCGCCGTCGATGACAACTTCGATCTTCAGTGAGCCGCTGACGGTTGCGCTCTGGCCGAGGCCGTTGACGCGGACGATCTTGGTTGGGTCGGTGACGGGGTCGGGTTCATCGTTGCCCAGGTCGATCGAGCCGGCGGGTGTGACGACGGTGATGTCGTGGAGTTTTTTGTACTGGACGACCGACTTGTCGCGGAAGAGCAGTTGGATCTGCATCCGGCCGTCGGGGAGGAGGTCGAGCTTGTCGGCGGTGATGCGGGGGTCGTTCTTATCGACGTTGTGAGCGAATCCGGGGACGATCTGCCGGCGGTCGTGGTCCCAAGCGATGGCGAGGATGTCTTGGTTGCCGGTCATCTTACCGGACACATCGATGCTCAGGGTTTCGCCGGAGCCACGCTCGTAGGTGTCGGCGGCGTCGGCGGCGAAGTCTACGACGGGCTGTGTGGAGCGTTTGTCAATGGTGCCTGAGCTGTCGCTGCTGGTCGCGGTCGATGAATCAACCACGTTCGAGTCGCTGGCGAGTGTGGTGCGGGCACGTTGCTTACGGGCGAGGGAATCTTGTTTGGTGGCGCTGTGATCGATGGTGAAGTTGACGGCGACGGAGTCGGTTACCTGGCCGTTCTTGATCGTCTTGACGCGCATGGTGTAAGCGCCCTCGGGGGCGTTAGCGGTGTTCCAGTATCGTGGGTTGCCCTGCTTGTTGCTCAGGAAGAAGTAGGGGGAAGTGGTGCGTACGGAGGTGCGTGAGAGCGGTCCGGAGAGTGCGAAGACGACCTGGTCGGGTTCGCCGCCGATGCGTGCGGTGATGTTGACCTTGCCGTTGATGAGGGCGTCGTGGTCGATGCCCAGCACCTGGCGTATGACCGGGTCGGCGGCTTGGGCGGTGCTGGCGGTCATGACGACCGTGACGATGGCGAGCAGCGCCAGCGCGACGGGCTTGCGCAGCCAGTGTGTCAGGTTCATGCGGTTTGTTGGGGTACGACTCATTACTAACTCCCTAACTTCTCGGGCTAACTACTCGGTTGGTCCCTGGGCCGCGCCGCTTGGGGCGTGGTGTTGCGAGGAAGTGACGTATTCAGGCGGGGATTGGGCAACCTATTTTCGCGCCTTTAACCAAAGTACTTCTCCCGCGTGGATTGCCTGGGCGTTATGACCGGGGTGGGTGTTACAATGGGTAGGTGGTGGGCCGAGTTATAGGACGTGGCGTGTGCTTGGGCATTGGGGTTGTAATAATAGTTTTGCGTGGCGGCTGAATTCAGGCGCAGCCTTGGCGGTGCCGATGATTGATATAGTCTGTTCTTAACCGATTGGATCCCCCTGGCCAGCAAGCCCCATCCCGAGACCGAGGCCGGCGCATCAGATGCAGCCTTGGCTAAGCACTTCCCCGCGGACGTGTCGGTGGGTGTGATTGCGTATAACGCGATGCGGACCTTGCCGATGTGTATGCGTGGGCTGTCGGATGCGGGTTGCCCGGAGGAGCGGATCACGGTGTACGACGTGGCTGGCACGGACGGGTCGGGGGATTGGTTGGCGGAGCATCATCCCGGGGTGCGTGTGGTGCGTCTTGATGAGAATCGTGGGCCGAACCCCGCGCGAAATCTGGCGGTGATGCAGAGTGAGACGCCGTTTGTGGTGGTCATGGATTCTGATGTTCAGTTGCTGGCTGGGACGGTGGCGGGTTTGCGTGAGGCGATCGGTGATGATGGGCGGGTTGCTATAGCGACGCCCGTGGTGTTGTACGCGGATCGTCCTGATACGGTGCAGTACAGCCGGACGTTCGTGCATTTTCTGGCTGAGGCCAGCGCGGAGGTGGATGACAAGCCGCTGACGCAACTAAATGGCGAGACGGCTGTGGTCGGGCTTGCCAGCGGGTGTGCGCCGCTGATCCGCAAGTCGGCAGCGGTTGAGGTGGGGATGTTTGACGAGCGTTACTTCTTTGGGAAGACCGATGGGGAGTTTGCCTACCGGGTGACGCTGGGGGGTTGGCAGATCGTCGAGCCTGCGGGCGCGCAGGTGCTGCACCATCATCACAGGCGAGGCACCACGTATTACACGCACCAGGTGCGTAATCGTTGGCACTTCATGCTTAAGGACTTCCAGTTGCGGACGCTGGTGGTGATGCTGCCGGCGTTATTGGTGCATGAACCGGCGTTGTTTATGTTGCTGCTGGTTAAGGGGAAGACGGGCGAATACTTCCGGGCGATTGGCTCAATGTTCAAGCTGCTGCCAGCACTGCGCGGGGATCGGCGACAGGTGGCGCGGGTCAGGCGTAAGCACGATTGGGAGGTGTTGCGTGGTGACAAGCTGGTGATCCCGACGAGCGTGAATCGTGGGGTGCTGGGGGCGGTGTTGTCGTTGTACGGCGTTGCGATGGGTTGGTATTGGTCGGCTGCGAGTGGGTTGCTGAGGGTTGCCAGTACGGGGTTCCCGCAGGGGTTGGCCAAGGACTCGCAGCCCTCGACAGAAAAGGGGCGGGATGACGGGTCGTCCTCACAAACAAACGTTGCCTGACGCTACTTCATCGAGCGATCTGTCAACGCAAAACACGGTTGAATGCGGTGCGCCTGGGCGCTCCCGTGGGCGGTGGCTGGGGAAGATGCTGGGGCTGGGGCTGACCGCGGGGATTCTTATTTACATTTTGGGATGGCGTATTGAGTATGCGGAGCTGATCGAGTCGCTTGAGCGGGTGTCGCTTGGCTGGGTTGCGGTGGCGGTGGGGCTGGTGTTGTTTAACCGTGTGTTGATGTCGTTTAAGTGGTGGGTGTTATTGCGGGCGCAGGGTGTTCGCATCAGTCCGTGGACGCTGACGTCGGTGCAGTTTACGAGTTACTTCATGGGGGCCGTCTTGCCGGGTGTTTTTGGATCGGACGTGGTGCGTTCGTGGATATTGGCGAAGTCTCACGGGAAGGTTGCATCGGCGTTGGCGTCGGTGCTGGTCGATCGTGTGACGGGGTTGGTATCGTTGGCGTTGGTGGCGGCTGGGGGGCTGTGGTGGGTCGGAGACGGTCTGCCGGGGCGTTGGGTGATTATCGCGATGGCGCTATTGGGTTGTGTGGGGTTTGTGGTGGCGGCGGTTTTGGCTCGACCGTTAAGCGGGGTGTTGCAAAAAATGTCTGACCGATCGCATGGCCGGTTGGGGCGGATGGCGCACAAGGCGGAGAAGCTTCTGGACGCGGTGCGGATTTACAATGGCCGGCCGGGGGTCGTGGCGTTGGCGCTTGGGTGGGGCGTGGTCGTGCAGGTGGTCCGTTGCATGGGGATCTATGTGTTGTTTTTGGCGCTTGGGCACGGCGAGTTATTGATCGAGTGTATTGCGTTGGTGCCGGTGATTGCGTTTGTGGGGATGTTCCCGCCGGCGATGTCGCACCTGGCGGGGAACGCGGGGACAACGGTGGCGTTGTTTGGCCGATACGGCGTACCGGAGGCGGATGCACTGGTGGTATCAGTGATCAACTCGGGTGCGATCTTGTTGCTGATCCCGATCGGTGCGTTGTGTTACTGGCTGGGGCCGCGAGTTCGGCCGGGCACGGGTGAAGTGCGTGTTAAACGAGCCGCTTGATGCACGATCCGAGGGCATGCGCCTGGCGGGTTAAGCCTTGGTTGCTTTGCGGTCGCGCAGGAGTTTGGCTGGGACGCCGCCGACGATGCTGTATTCAGAGACGGGCTTGGTGACAACGGACCCGGCAGCGGCGACGGAGTCTCGACCGATGGTCACGCCGTCGAGTATGGTTACATTTGCGCCAAGCCAGCAGTGTTCCTTGATGTCGATCCCGCCTTTTTCGGTTAATGGTTGTTCGAGGATCGGGATATCCGTGCGTTCCAAGCCGTGGTTGCCGCCAGCGATTAGGTAGCAATGGCCAGCGATCAGAACGTTCTCGCCGATGTTCAGAAGTGTTTCGCTGAGCAGGGTGCAGTTCACGGAGACGTTGACCTTGTCAGCCAGTCGGATCGATCCGCCCTTGCAGCTTAGGATGCTGTTGCGTCCGATGATCGAGCCGGAGCCGATCTCGATGGTTGTGTCGGACTCACCCTTGCCATCCAGCACGGCGTTGTCGTCGATGATGATGTTGTCGCCGAATTTGATCCGGTGGGGGTGTCGGATGGTGACGTTGCGACCGAAGACGACGTTGCGGCCACAGGCGGCGAACATGTGGCGGTAGAATTTTTGTCTTAGCATCAATCCAAGTGCGCCCGGGAGTGATCCGAAAAGGCCGAGCAGCAGTTCGTATTTCAACAACGCAAGCAGCGACGACTTGCCGACGGTGAGGGCCATATATTTTTTGAGTGCGGAGCCTTGGGTGTCCTTCATCATCCGGCGGACTTCGGAGTCGGCATCAACGACACTGACCTTCCCAGCCATATCGGCGCTGGGGCGGGCGGATTCGCTTGAGTTGGTGGTATTTTGTGCGGGGTCAGTCACCAGGCAAATCTCCAGACGCTGCGGGACTTAATTTGGCCGTGAAGGCTCATAGTCTACCGACTTCCTTCTATATCGCCTGACCGTCGATACCGCTTTAAGGTTTGCCCCTCGACCGACTCAGTGGACTCAAGCCCAAACTCCGAAGCCACCCGCCTGGCCCAGCGACCCCCGCCATACGGCCGACCCCGAGCGATACAAATATCCATCGTTTCAGGACACGCTCGCACGTCTCACCGATCAATCTAATAAATACTGCGTAGTCCCCGTCCTTATGAAAAACCTCCGCCCGCCCGTTGCCACGGTTCAAGACGTGGTAACAAACACCCCCAACCGAAGCCCACGCGGTTCTTGGCATGGGTTAAGGGTAAAATTATCATGTGATGGCGTCAATAAGTAGAATGTCCCCTTTGATTTCCCACCTTCACCCCAAGCCGAAGTATCATGTACAGAGACGCCGATCAGTTGTAGTTGATGTGGACCAAAGACGGGGTCAAGACCAAAGCACGGTCCGGTTAACATAAACATTGGTACAACACTTGGGGGCAGGTCAATCGCCTCGACGGCGTAGCTGCAGAACCCAAATTGGAAAGGTCAGATAATGATCAATAGTAATGATGAACAATCCACCGACACTCGACACGATACCCCCCAACAGGTTTCGATAAAGCGCAAGCTCAAATCGGTGGCCGAGAATATCCTGCGCCACTGCCCCCCGGCGTTCCGGCTGGCGTCACGGCTCTACCACAAGATGAACAACTCCTACCGGACATTGAGCCCGGGTGCACCCCAGGCGATTCGCAAGTCGTTTCAGTACCTGATTCAACGTGACGGCGAGGTCACCGGGGATTACTACGAGTTCGGCCTCTTCCGCGGATACACATTCGAGCAGGCTTGGCAACATTGCCAGGACCTGAACCTCCATGACGTGCGCTTCCACGGCTTCGATTCTTTCTCCGGCCTACCAACCGCCACGGGGATCGATCAGACCGACGGACGCTTCTTCAAAGGACAGTTCGCCTGCTCGCTGAAAGAAGTCGAAGCGAATCTCGAATCCAAAGGGGTCGATCTCAACCAGGTTAATCTTATTAAAGGCTTTTACGAAGACAGCTTGACGCCGGCTCTCCGGGAGCAGTACCCGTTCAAGCACGCCGCGGTTGTCATGTTGGACTGTGACTACTACTCCTCCACCGTGACCGCCTTGGACTGGATGGAGCCATACATCCAACCGGGGACCGTCCTGTTGTTTGATGATTGGTACTCCTATGGCGAATCGGAAGAACTGGGTCAGCAGAAGGCCTACCAAGAGTTCTTGGAACGGCATCCGCAGTATCTGTCCGAGGCCTTGTGGGAGTTCAAGAACCACGGCAAAGCTTTCGTGCTCAAAGATGCCAGCCAGCCCTAAATAACCCGCCGTGCCCCCGGAGAGGTGGGGCGGTGTCGATTCACTCGGTTGCACCGCGATCTAGTCGAACACATGCAACGATCGGGTGAGTCCGGCTTTAAGCGGAGTCATTTTGATCCGATACGGGTTGATAGCCTTAGCGAGATGCTTAAACAAGAGGAACCGTATTGAAAACTGTAGCGTTAGATGTCCGGTTCCGAGTGCCCAGCGGTTCGAGTATCGCGATCCAGAATCTGTCTGTGTGTATGGTCAAGCAGGCGGGGCCAGAGGTCCGCTTTATTACCGTGCGATATCAGGAGCAGGATCTGGCACCCGAATTGGATGCGTTGCAAGCGGTGGTGGTCCCGAAGATGCCGGCCCCGCTTGAAGTGATCTGGAACGAGGTCCGACTGCCCGGGCTGCTTGCGCGGCAGGGGGTGGACCTGTATCACGCGTCGAAGCAATGTGCGCCGTTAAGGTTGCGCTGCCCAAGTGTACACACCGTGGACGCGATCAAGCGGGGATCTACTGACGTCCTGCCGCTCCCCTTGGGGCCGAAGATCTACTTCGGGTGGCATGTCTGCAATATGTACAAACGCAGCGACCACCTCCTGCCGGTGTCACAACACGTCGGCGACTTTCTAGCGAATGATCTGAAGGTCGATCCATCACGCATCACGGTCGTACACAATGGTGTGCATGGCAAGTTCCTGGAATCTGAACGCGCCGATACAGATCAAGCGGTCAATCCACTTGGGATCGACGCCCCGTTTATAGTTTGCGTCGGATCGGTTATCCCTTTGAAAAACCAGTTGGCGGTGGTCGAGGCGTTGGCGAAGATTGCCGACCGGGTACCGCATCACCTGGCTATACTCGGTCGAGAGGACCCCGCGTACGCCAAGAAGATTCAGGATGCCGCCCAGACGGGGGGAATCAAAGACCGCCTGCACTGGGTCGGATTCGTTGATGCCGAAGGTCTGATGCGCCACTTGCACCACGCCGAGGCGATGGTTCATGTCAGCCGGACCGAGGGTTTTTGCTTGGCCACGGGCGAAGCCATGGCTTGCGGCCTCCCTCTTGTGTTGACCGATCGAGGCGCGCTACGTGAGCAATGCGATGACGCGGCACGATACATCGACGATCCCGACGACCACGACGCCTTGGCCGAGCAACTGCTGTGTCTGCTGACCGACCCGGACTTGCGTGAAACCATGCGGCAACGCGGCTTGAAGCGCGCCGCCAACCTGAGCTGGCCCGAGGCCGCACGCAAGACGCTGGAGGTCTACCACCGGCTACTGCATCGGACCTGAGAAATCTAAGGGGACATTCTGCTTTAACATGCCTGGATCGCGATTTAGCGGTGCAATGATGGGATGTGATATGCGTCAGGCAGCAGTGGTGTTGCCGCGTTGGCCGGTGAGGTGGTTGTTCTTGAAGTACCACTCGGCGGTTTGTTTGACGCCGTCGGCGGTGCTGAATTTTGGTTCGTAGCCGAGTGCGTTTTTTGCTTTGGCGTAGGTGAATGATCGGTTCTTGGTGAAGAAGCCTACGCGGCGGCGGTGTAGCGGCGGTTCGATGCGCAGCGGGATACAGAGGGCTTCGCAAAGGACGGCGGCGGCGTAGACGGGGGCCAGCGGGATGTGGCCGCGCGGGGGTTTGACGCCGACGGCGTCGGCGACGAGTTGGACCAGGTCGCTCAGCGCGACGTATTTAGGGCCGCAGAGGATGAAGGTTTCGCCGAGGGCTTCTTGTTTTTCGCCGCAGAGGATGATGCCGTCAACGAGGTCGTCGATGTAAACCATGTGGAAGTTGACCTTGCCTGGGCCGACCATGCGGAACTTGCCGGTGTGGATGGTCTTGAAGAGTTTGAGTAGTCGCATGTCGCCTGGGCCGTAGATCCCTGCGGGGCGGAAGATGCAGACGGGTTGGCCTGCGGTCTGGCGTTCTCTTGCGAGTTTTTCGCCTGCGAGCTTGGTGCGTTGATAGATGTCGCAGGGTGCAAAAGGTGCGGTTTCGTCGGAGGGAATGTCTTTAACCGAGCCGTGCACGCCGATGGTGCTGCAGTGGGCGACGCGTTCGCAGTTGTGTTTTTTGGCGGCGTCGAGGATGTATTGTGCACCGGAGTAATTGACGTCGTGGTAGTAGCTGTCGGGGTGCCCGGCGGTGCGGAAGCAGGCGGCGATGTGGTAGATTTTTTCACAGCCGTTGACGGCGCGGTCGACGGCGCCCTGATCGGTGATGTCGCCCTCGAAGAACTCGATGTCGTGGCCTTCGATGAAGGAACGGTCGGAGCCTTTACGGACCATAGCCCGGACCTTGTTGCCTTGCTTAGCGAGAGCGACGGCGAGCCGGCCGCCGGTGAATCCTGTTGCGCCTGTGACGAGAACCTGCATTGAATGAATCTCACATACCCGGGGTGTTGTCGTGGTGTTTGTATCGGTACGGCTGTGCGTGGCTGGTGGTTCAGGCGGCGTTGGGTTGGTTGCCGCTATTTTGGTTAGATCGGCTTGAACCGGGGAGTGTGCTGTAAAAATCGCTTAATCGTTGGCGGAAGCGCTGTTCGCTGAACTCACGTTCGACGTAGGTTTTGCCGGCGTCACCGATTTTCTGGCGTGTTTCGGCGGAATCGATGAGTTTTGTCATGCCCAGGGCCATGGCGTTGGGGTCAGGCTCGACGAGGATGCAGACGTCGTCGTTCATGACCTGGGTGTGGGTGGCGAGCCGCGTGGCGACGACGGGCTTGCCGGATTGGAGGTAGCTGTAGATTTTCATGGGGGTGTTATTACCCATCGTTCTGGGGGAAACGAGTATGTCGGCGTAGGTGAGTACGGCCCCGAGGCTGTCGATGGGGACGGGGCCGACGAAGATGACTCGGCCTTGGTCGTGTAGTGCGCCGGCCTTGGCTTTGTATTGTTGGATGTGTTCTGCGGAGCCGCCGACGATCAGGAGGGTGGCGTCTTTGTGTGTGTCGGCGACTTTGGCGAAGGCGTCGAGCATGAGGTCGATGCCCTGGTATGTTTCGAGGTTGCCGACGTACATCAGGCGTGTGCCGGTGGCTTGGGTGAGCGGGTCGGGGAGGGCGTCGGCATCGCTGCCTGTGAAGGGGATGTCGGGGAGCAGCGCGACGTTGCCTGTGGGGTGGTATCGCATTGCAACATCGACGAGAGCGGGGCAGACGGCGAGGACACCTTGGGATCGCTTGACGGTGCGTTTTTCCATCCAACTGAATACCCAGGCGATGGGAGTGAGCAGTTTATTTTTTTCGATGATCTGCAGACTCATCAGCGAGTCCATGTCGAAGATGTAGGGGATGCCGAAGAGCGGGCGGATGAGCCAGGCGATGAAGGCGGATTCTTCGACGGCGTGGATGACGTCGTAGTTGTTGCGTCGGGCCATGGACACGGCCTTGAATGTCATGGCAAGATCGCAGAGTGCTTTTTGCCAACTCGGGCCGATGGGGATGCGTTTGACGAAGGGGGGTTTGGCGGTGCGGTGGTGTGTGACGGATTCGATCTGGACGTCTTCGCCCTCGTGGTAGGAGAGGACGTCAACGGTGTGTCCCTGGGCGGCGAGCGCCTGTAGCGCTGCGCGCACGGCGATGGGTGTGCCGCGGTTGGTGAAGAAGGGCTGGGGTGCCAGGAAAAGGATCTTCAAGCGATCGGCTCCGTTGTCGGGATCGTTTGGCGGGGTTAGTTCGGCGTGGGCCGGGGGTCCGGGGGGCCGGGGGGCATAACGTAGTTTAACCGGGGTAAGCCGATTTGTTTTACCGGGTAAGCCGGTTGGTGGGCTGGGTTTGCCCGCCGATGGGTTTTTTATCGACTGGTCGCAGGGGGGGCACGACCCGGTTGGCGGGTTCCGATAAGACAGATGATTGGGGCGCAGAGGGTGGTGCGGGTTACGATTTTCGTCGTAATCGTTTACGGAGTTGCATGGCGACTTGGAGTTTCAGAAAGTTGATTAGATTGTCCCCGGTGAAATAAGAGCCTGGCTGTTCGTTGGATGCTTCGATCAGGCGATTGATTGATGCGGCTGGCTTGTCGGGATCGATGTCGCCTTTGAGGATCATCACAGCTCTGGCGACGCGCTTGGCCTGCGAGGCTAGTGGGAGCGGGTCGGTTCCGTGGAGGGTCCATATCCCGCGCTTGCGTGCTTCGGCAAATTGTTTGGGTTCGCCCGCTAGTGCCAGTCGTCCGGCGTTGTCACCGAGGAAGAGTTTGCTGCTGTGTGGGCCGTTTAGGACGTTTTCTAAAACTTTGGCGCGTGCCCCGGTCCACTTACCTACGCCGTAGGGGATGACGGGGAGGGCGTCGGCTTCGAGTACTTTTTCGATTGTGTCCTGGATTGTTTGTCCGTCGGTGAATGTGTCGTTGCAGCAGAGTGCCAGGACTTCCAGGCCTTCGCGGGTCACGATCTGTCGACCGGCGACGACGGTCAAGACGTCTTGGTTATCGTGTGACGCAACCAGGGATTGGCCGTCGCCTGTTTCACGGAAGTGCCAGTGTCCGCCAGCCAGTTCGCGTTGCTCGATCAGAGAATCGAATGCGTGGTCTTTACATGTTTCGGTCAGCATCAGGGAGGCTGGGGTGTTGCCCGGGAGCCCAAGCGATGTTGCGGCGTGTTGAAAGTTTTTTAGTGCCGCGTTGAAGAAGGTGGTTCGGTCGAAGCAGTCGTAGAGGTGGACATGCGTGTCGATGAGGTTGATGGGCTGTTCTGGATGATCGTCAATCTGTGCCGGTGTGGTCATTGCGTGTCCTCGCCCCTTGCCGTATTGCCTGTTGAACGGTGCTGTCAACAGTAGATCGGCTCAATACGGGCCTGCGCTAGAACAGCCATCTGAAAAGTAGGAATTCGATCCTGAGCATGGTTTTTGTGTTGTAACGAGATATTCGGCCTTATAATGCTATGAAGTTGAGCCGGGGGCGATCGGTGATCCAAGAGGGTGTGGCTGTTATGAAAACTGGACGGATGGGATACCGCAGCGCGTTGGTTTTATTGGTGTTGTTGGGCGTGTCGGCTACGGGTGCGCGGGCAGACGCGGTTACTTACAATTTCACCGTCAACAGCACATGGAGCGAAGCGACCCACCCCGGGATTTACCCGGCAGGAACAAGCCCGCACTTCACGCAGTCGGGCTTTGTTAATCACAACGATCAGGTTTCGTTTTGGGGGTTAGGTGAGTTGGCCAGCCCCGGGGTCAAACGGTTGGCGGAGACGGGTAATACCAGTACGTTTCAGATTGAGGCGCAGGCGGCGGTGATCGCGGGGACGGCCGGCTCTGAATTCATCGGGCCGTTCACCGCTTCGCCCGGGTCTTCGTCGGGGGTGGTGGATGTCTCGGATCAGTATCCGCTGCTGACGATGGTTTCGATGATCGGGCCTTCGCCGGATTGGTTTGTGGGGATCGATGATGTGGACCTGCGGGAGAACGGCATCTGGCGCAACCAAGTCGTGATCGATCTGTACGCCTATGACGCGGGGACACGGTCGGCGGAGGTGTTTGAGTTGTTTGGGCCGTTGTCGAATCCGCCGGAGTTGATCGCACTACTGGATAATACGCTGCTGCCGGGAGCGATCCCGATGGGCAACATTACCTTTTATTTGGCGACCTCCTTCATTGTTGGTGACCTGGACCACGACGGCTTCGTGGGTATCGGAGATCTGAATCTAGTATTGGGCAACTGGAACCAGACCGTCCCGGCAGGGAACCAGGTGCGAGGCGATATCAGCGGCGATGGGTTCGTGGGGATCGATGACCTGAATCTGGTGTTGAGTAGTTGGAACACAGGTACGCCGCCGGGGGGCGAGGCGCTGGCGAATGTTCCCGAACCTGGTGCCGTTTTGAGTATGTTGATTATGTTTGTGGCTGTTGTGTCACGGCGCGGTATCTGTGCTTAGAACAGCCACCCGATCAGCAGCATTTCGATCGCGAGCATGGCGCTTAAGAGTGTGGCGAGAATGAGGGTGCGGCGTGATCGGATCATTTGGCGGAATGATCTTTGACGCGGCGGGGTGATCATGCGCAGTTGCGGTTCGCCGGCGGTGGGGCAGAGGTGTGGGGCGATGCCTCGGCGGGCCTGATCCTGGACGATGGCGATGATCATGTTGGCATCGAATGGGGTGAGGTTGAACATCCGGCCCATGCGGATGATCCGTTCGCGGCATTCGGGTGTTAGGATGTCGCCTTGCAACAACTCGGCGGTGCGCACGGCCAGAACCCAACGCGGGTCGGCGGAGCCTTGCAGAGGCGTGGGGCGCGGTGCGCTTTTGACGATGGGTGGTGGGCTGTCGGTGAGACGGAGGCGAGCGGTGCGCGGGCGTCTTGAACTGGGCGAGGTGGTGGTGCGTTGTGTTGTTTGGGTGGCGCGGGTTCGGTTTTTACGCGCGCTAAATCGCTGAGGCCCACGTCCTGATGTGAGGGGTGTGGGCGCATCCTGCCCGGGTTTGCGCGGCGGGTGCGCTGACATGCTCCTTGTCCCATTTGGGCTTGGATAACCTCGGCGTTGTATGGCTTATTGGGACGGCTGCTGAAGCAGCCTCCGCCGGGGCCGGGGTTATTCGCAATGCCCGCGTTAATTGTTTTGGCCCGATTTTAGATGACAGGCCCACCAGACTAACCATAGCACGGTTTTTCGGGTATCCAAGCGCGGATGAACTTTGTTCAAGAAATTGTTGTTTGGGCGGTCCGATAACCGGGTCGGCGGGGGTTTTGAGAGGCGAGGGTGAGGGGGTAGGCGCTAAACCGCAGGCGTTCCGTGACCTTCTGGACGGTGAAGCGAACGTTGATGTTGTCGTGGGGTTTATAAAGTAGAGGGGCAAGTGTGTCATGTCGTTTTTATCATTGATCCAGCCGGATTGTTCAGCCGTGACAAACATTGGGACGTCGTAAAATCAAATTTAAGTTATATATTATATCAAATATAAATTAAAATTGATTTTTATGGCTTACGGAGGGGATGTTGTGATTTGTTGTGTGTGTTGTGGGGGTGTGATGGGTTGGCGGCGGCGAGGGCGGAGGCGGAGTGGAGGGCGGAGAGGGGAGTGTGGTGTGTTGGGAGTGGCGGGCGGGTTAGCGGAGGATATTCAGGGGGGTGGTTTTGTTTAGTTCGTCGATGGGGGCGGCGATGAGGTCGTAGTCGTTATAGGCGATTATTTTGCAGCGTATGAGTTCGCCGGGGGTGAGGTTGTTTTGGGATTGGACGTAGGTAACGCCGTCGACCTGGGGGGCTTGTGCGTAGGTGCGTCCTTGGAAGAGTCGACCGCCTCCCCCGCCCCCGGTGCCCCCGGTATCGCCCCCCGTGCCAGTGGTGAGGCCTGGGGTAGAACCCGGGGGTGGTTCGATGACGTTGTCGGTGGCGGCGTCGATGAGGACATCTACTTCGGGCTGTTGTTCGGAGAGTTCGGCGTGACGGTTGAAGACAACTTCTTGTTGAGTGCGCATTAATTCGTCGAAGCGGTGTTGGATGACGTCGTCTGGGATGGCTTGTTGTTCGTGGAGTGTGCCGGCGGGTGTGCCGGGTTCTGGGGAGTAGGGGAATACGCCGAGGTTATCGAAGCCGAAGTCGCGGATGAAGTCGACGAGTTCTTTGTGTTCGGCATCGGTTTCACCCGGGAATCCGGTGATGAAGGTGGTGCGGAGCGCGATGCCGGGTACACGGTCACGGAGCTTGCCTAGCAGAGTTTCGATGAGTTTTCGGCTGGTGTGTCGGCGCATCTTGTCCAGGACACGGTCGTTGATGTGTTGCAACGGCATGTCGATGTATTTGACGACGTTGGGGAGGCTGGCGATGGCGTCGATCATTTCGTCGGTGAACTTGGAAGGGTAGGCGTACATGAGTCGTAGCCAGGCTCCGCCGTGATCTGATGCGACGTTGTTGAGTTCGGTGAGCAGGCCGACGAGTCCCTCCCCCGGAGCGTCGTAGCCGGTGTCCTGGCCGTAGCTGGTGGTGTCCTGGCCGATGATGTTTAACTCGAATGCGCCGTCGGCGAAGAGTTCGCGTGCTTCTTTGAGGAAGGCGTCGATGGGTTTGGAACGCATCTTGCCACGGATTGAGGGGATGGTGCAGAAGGTGCAGTTCTGGTTGCAGCCTTCACTCATGCGGATGTAGGCGTAGTGCCGCGGGGTGAGGCGGAGGCGTGCGCCGTCGTCTTCGTAGTAGCCGTCGTGTTGGATGCCGCGGGCTTGTTTGGCGAGTGTGGCGTTGGCGGCGATGCTTGAGTAGATGGGGAGGTCGATGCTGGCGTCTTTTTGCGCGGGTCGGTCGCCCAGCACGGCCTGAGATATTTTGTCACGGTCGAAGACGCCGATCAGTGCGTCGATGTCGGGGCACCACTCGAGCATTTTTGCGCGGTGTCGTTGGACGAGGCAGCCTGCGACGATGAGGCGTTTGAGTTTGCCTTGTTTTTTGAGTTCTGCTGCGCGTTGGATCTCCTGCATCGATTCATCTTTGGACGCTTCGAGGAAGCCGCAGGTGTTGATGACGATGGCGTCTGCGGGTTCGCCGTCGGGGACGGGGATCAGGCCGTCCTGGGCGAGGAGTCCGAGCATTTTTTCGGAATCGACGAGGTTTTTCGGGCAGCCGAGGCTGACGAAGGAGATGGTGCTGATAGAGGTATCAGCGGTGGGCGCGGGGGTGGCGCGGGTCGTGGCGGGTTTGTCTGGAGTGGGGTGTGGATTAGCCAAGCCGGACATTATAGCAGACGCGGGGTATTTATTGGGACGCGTATCAGTGGAGGTGTTCGTCTGTTTGTGTGGCTGGGGCGTTGTGGTGGTCGGGGAGGTTTTGGCGGAGCGCTGGGGTTTGGGTTTCGACACCGGGTGCGTGTGATGCATGGTCGTGAGTGCCGGCCTCGAAGTGGCTGGCGGCCCAAGCCATGGCGATCCCCAGGAGTAGCGCGGTGGAGAGCGCGGCGCGGTCGTGGTGGTGGAATTGGAGTTCGGGTAGCAGGTCGCTGAGGGAGACGACCAGGAAGACGCCGGCACTGAATGCGACGGCTGCGCCGACGGCGTAGCTGTGTTGGAGGTTGGTGCTGGCGAGGCCGAGTTGGAAGAGTATGGCGCCCAGTGGGACGGCGAGAGCGAACAGTGCGTTGACCAGGTGCCTTGAGGTGACGGACCAGCCGCCAGCGGCCATGAGTGTGCCGAGGGTGAGTGAGTCGAAGGGCTTGTGCAGGACGATGACCAGGAATACGGCGAGTCCGGGCCAGCCAATATTTGTGTGTATGTCCCCGGTGATTGCGTGTGTATCGGCGAGAGATTGTGCGCTCATGGCGGCGGAGAGTGCGGCGCCGGCGATGATGCTGTGGATGGTTAGGCCGACGGCTGCGCCGCTCCAGCCCAGACGGTGTTCCTGGGCTTCGCCGAGGGTGGCGTGGGCGTGGTGGTCGCAGGTGTGGGTGTGATCTTTTGTGTGATCGGTGGGAGGCGTAGATTCGGTTTGGTGGTCGTCGTCCTGTTCGACTGGTGGGTTTTCCTGTGGCGCGTCGTGGTGGTGGAAGCAGAAGAAGCGTTCGAGGAAGAACATAGACAGGAGGCCGACGATCAGCCAGCGTGCGGCGGCGGCTGGTTCGATGGTCATGAGTGCGTGTGGCAGGAGGTGAAGGATGGCGACGCCGAGCATGAATCCGGCGACGAGGCTGATCGCCAGTTGCATGCGTTTGTGGGTGAGCCTGATGATCAGGGGGACCAATCCGCCAGCGAGCGAAGCCAAGAGGATCAGGAGGCAGTAGATCAGGAGGACGGTGTTGTTTGTCATCAGTGAGGCACCAAGCAAAGAGAAACCGAGATGTCTGGATATAACAGATACGGCGGGCGGGTGCGCGGGGTTCCCCCTCGGAGGCGGGGCAAAGGTATGGTGCGAATCCCAGGATTTATCACATTCAGCTAGTGGCAAAACGTGTTTGTGGGCAATAAAAAGACGGATAAGTCATTATGGCTTTTCACTACTGTCCCAACGTTTGAGCCGTGATTTCGTATAAGTGTTGCCAAGCGAATGATCTGCAAGAGAAGATGACCTGCATCAACTTGAACTTGCTGCGACCATCGGGCCTTTCCTTGAATACAGGA
>JAJRRS010000073.1 GCA_024279275.1 Planctomycetota bacterium
GAAGACGCCGATGGCGATGATGGAGCGGTGGGGGCCGTGGTAGTAGTAGGCGTCGTGGCCTTCTTCGCGGAGGACTTGGATAGCTTGTTCGGCTGCTTGGCGGAAGTCTTGGCCGAAGGCCTGGTCGTAGAAGCCGATCTGTAGTGAGTAGTAGCCGATGAATTGTCGCAGGTCGTAGGGGTCGGTGATGGTGTGGGTCTGGCCGACCAGCGGGACGAGTTTGGATTCGGTGAACGGGCGTGTGCCGGAGAGTTCGATCTGTTGCACGGCGGCGAGTGCGTTGCGGATGGTAGGGTCGGAGGCTTTATTAAATCGGCCCTGGTAGACGGTGGCGGTGTTGTTGAGGTCTTCGATCCAGAAGTTGGTGAGGTTGGTCTGTGTGCGTAGTTGCTGGACGAGTTTGCGGGCCTGGTCGTGGCGTGTGTTGCCGGTGAATTGGGTGACCTGGATGGCCCAGCCCTGGGAGTCGGCCCCCCGGTCCCCCGGTGTATCCCCAGTTGCACCGGATGCTCCGTTACGCGGAGTCTGTCCGTTGGTATGACGAGGCTTGGGGTCGGCGGGGAGGTTGTCCCATGAGCTGCGGACGACACGGGTTTCTACCTCGCAACCGGTGACGGCAAGGAGGAGCATCAAGACTGTCAGGATTAATTGTGGGTGGGTCTTCATGGAGCCTTTGAGAAACATTTGGGTCGGTTAGATGCGAAGGCACGAGGCGGAGGAAGAAGAGTGGAACAGGGATGAACACAGATGAACACAGATAAGAGGGTGGGGCCGATCTTTCTGGATTTGCGTTTATTTGCGTTCATTCGCGGCTAACTATCTTCGCGCTCTTTGAGACTTCGTAGCTATTCTAAAAATCGCTTGCATCTGGGGGTAGGTTGGAGTGTTGGGGTGGGGCTGGGGGCTATGGGTTTATTTTAGCTGCTGGTTGGGTGGCTGTCTTGATTTGGGGATCGGGGGAAGGTGGTGTTGGGCGAGATAATGGGGAGACGGCTGCTGAAACAGCCTCCGCCGGTGGGGGGGGAACTCGATTTAATTGGGGAGAGGTGGACTTGACCCGGTGGCTGGACGATATATTATTATATCCGGATTAACTGATGGATACTCAAATTACCCAACCTGACAGCCTCCTGCGATGGATGGCGAGCCTTGCTGACGCGACGCGTTTGCGGTTGCTGAGGCTGGTGCAGCGGCATGAATTGGGTGTTTCGGACCTGTGTGAGGTGTTGCAGTTGCCTCAATCGACGGTCAGCAGGCACTTGAAATTGTTGGGTGATGAGGGGTGGACGGTCAGCCGAAGGCGGGGGACGACGAATTTGTATCGGATGGTATTGGATGAGCTGGAGCCGGCGCAGCGGCAGATGTGGCTGCTGGCGCGGGAGCAGACCGAGGGCTGGGCGGCGTTGGATCAGGACAAGCTTCGTGTGGCGGAGCGGTTGAGGCAGCGCAGCGACGAGGCGAAAAGTTTCTTTGATAGTGCGGCTGAGCAGTGGGGGCAGATGCGTGAGGCTATGTATGGGCCGACGTTTGGGGTGCAGGCGTTGCTGGCGTTATTGCCAAGTGGCTGGACGGTGGCGGATTTGGGTTGTGGGACGGGTGCGTTGGCGTTTGAGTTGTCACGGCACGTCGGTCGGGTGATCGGGGTGGATAATGCGCCGGCGATGCTAGACGCGGCGAGGCGGCGGACGGGTGATAAAAAGAATATTGAGTTACGGCAAGGCGATCTGGAATCGCTGCCGATTGAGGATGATGAGTGCGACGCGGCGATGATGGTGCTGGTGCTGACGTATTTGGTGGAGCCGGCGTCGGCGTTGCGTGAGATGGCGCGTGTGATTCGGCCTGGGGGGAAGGCGGTGATCGTGGATGTGATGCGTCACGACCGCGAGGGGTTTCGCCGAGAGATGGGGCAGCAGAATATGGGGTATGAACCGGCGGAGGTTTGTTTGTTATTGGAAGAGGCTGGGCTAACCTCGTGCTGTTGTACGCCGATTGCTCCGCATGCTGACGCGAAAGGGCCGGCGCTGCTGTTGTGTACGGGGGAGAAGGCCGATTAAACAGGGGGGCGTGCGGGGATGCAGTATGGTATATGAGGAATAAAGTACGCAGTACACAGCCGCGGGTTTCCACCCGCGGTTAGGCAATAGAACGAAACTTGAACACTGGACCCTAAACGTAAGGAAAAGATCATGACCGCGACGACGACACAGCCCTGCACGATCACGAGGACGGGCGATTTGGAATACAAGATAAAAGACATCAAGCTTGCGGAGTGGGGGCGTAAAGAATTGGATTTGGCTGAGGCTGAAATGCCCGGGCTGATGTCGTTGCGTGAGGAGTTTGGTGCGCAGAAGCCTCTGGCCGGTCAGCGGATCATGGGGTCGCTGCACATGACGGTGCAGACGGCGGTACTGATCGAGACGCTGGTGGAACTTGGCGCGGATGTGCGTTGGGTGTCTTGCAATATATTTTCGACGCAGGACCAGGCTGCTGCGGCGATTGTGGTAGGTAAGGATGGTACGCCGGAGGATCCTAAGGGTGTGCCGGTGTTTGCGTGGAAGGGGGAGACGCTCGAAGAGTATTGGTGGTGTACCGATCAGGCGTTGCGGTATCCGGGAGGGAAGGGGCCGAATCTGATTGTTGATGACGGCGGGGATGCGACGCTGTTGATTCATAAGGGTTTTGAGTTTGAGAATGCGGGGAGTGTGCCTGGGCCAGAGACGACGGAGAATGAGGAGTTCAAGGAAGTCCTCAAGCTGCTGGCTTCGTCGCTTGCGGAAAACCCGACGCGTTGGCATGACATCGTTGCCGATTTTAAGGGTGTCAGCGAAGAGACCACGACCGGGGTGATGCGGCTGTATGAGATGCAGCGCGAAGGGAAGCTGTTGTTCCCTGCGGTGAACGTGAACGACTCGGTGACCAAGAGCAAATTCGACAACCTTTATGGCTGCCGCCACTCGCTGATCGACGGGCTGAACCGTGCGACGGATGTGATGATGTCCGGGAAGATCGCGGTGGTCTGCGGGTACGGCGATGTCGGCAAGGGCTGTGTCCAGAGCCTTGTTGGGCAGGGCGCACGGGTGATCGTGAATGAGATCGATCCGATCTGTGCGTTGCAAGCCGCGATGGAAGGGTATGAGGTCAAGCCTATCGAGGATTGCCTTGAGTATGCGGACATTTATGTCACGACCACGGGCAACTTCAATATTATTACTGCTGATCACATGTCCAGGATGAAGGACGGTGCGATCGTCGGGAACATCGGGCACTTTGATAACGAGATCGACATGGCTGGGCTTAAGAAGATCCCCGGGATCAAGCGCACGGAGATCAAGCCGCAGTACGACCAGTGGGCGTTCCCGGACGCCCCCGGTTGCAAGGCCCACAGCATCCTGATCCTCGCGGAAGGCCGGCTGTTGAACCTGGGTTGTGCGACCGGGCACCCCAGCTTTGTGATGAGCGCCAGCTTTACCAATCAGACGATCGCGCAGATTGACTTGGCGCTTCACAGCGAAGGCAAGCCGACGCTGTCGGGTGTGGTGTACGACAAGAATGAAGTCTACGTCCTGTCGAAGCTGCTCGATGAAAAAGTCGCACGGCTGCACCTTGATAAACTCGGCGTGAAGCTCACGAAGCTGACGCAGGAGCAGTCGGACTACCTGGGGATTCCGGTGGATGGGCCGTACAAGACTGAATACTACCGGTATTGATTCCGCTTTCGCGGGTGAAGATGAATCGTTGACACACCAGGCCCTGGGAGCAATCCCGGGGCTTTTTCATGGACGGGTGGGGGGTGAACGAGGTATGATCGGGCATCTATAGCCGTGGGAGGTTTTTATGTCTGGGTCGTCTGGGAAGCAGTGGAATGTGATCAATGCGGCGGCGGTGGTGTTGGTTTTAGTAGTTGGTACGGGCTTGCTACTCGTAGGTTTAAGTTCTTCGCGTAACCGTGGGTCTTGGCAGATGAAAAGTACGACTCAGGTTCGGGGGATCGTTCAAGGGATGGTAACGTATGCCAGTAGCCGTAAGGGGCGGATGCCTGGGGTGAACAGCAAGGGCTATATCATTGAGGATACTGTTAAGTGGACCGGCCTCTCCGGTCATGGTGCCACGGTCGAGGGCCGGTTCTGGATGATGCTGGATGCGAACTATTTTACTGGGACTTATACGGCAAGCCCCGCCGAAAACAAGACGTTCTGGAGGGGCACCGGCCCGGTCAGCAGCGATAATTATTCTTATGCGATGTTAGAGCTGGATGGTGTGGCTGGAGAGAAACTCGGTGCCGGCCGAGGTGATGGGTGGAAACAGTCACTCATCCCGCAAGCCGTCGTCCTGTCAGATCGTAACACCGGGTCGGATGCAAGCGCAAATATACAGAGCATTCACACGTCTTCGCCCGGCTCATGGCGTGGGGCCGTCGGCCGGGGCGACGGCAGCGCGGCATTTGAGAACTCACACCTGCAGGACACGCAATACGGCAAGACCGGCACGTTGCATATTGACGACAACCTTTTTGAGGCTGATGGGGGGGATGATGCGTATATGATTTACGAAGGGGACTGATCGGGCTGTACAACCCCCGGGTACGACCGGTACGGAATTGATCGGGCAGGATTTTAACACGCGGACTAGAAAAAGCCCACGCACAACGGTGTGCGTGGGCTTTTGTTGATATTCACTGTGGTCGGAGGTGTGGCGGTGGGTGTGCTTACTTATGTGGGGAGAGGAAAACCTCGTTGAAGCTTTCGGGGCTGAATCCGGCGGCGTGACCGTCTGCAAAGGCGGCGTTGATTTTGTCGCCGTGACGGTCAGCGGGACCATCCACAATACCAGGGTACTTCTGCTCGTCTTCGCTTTCGCTGATGGGCAGTTTCACGCGGAACGTATTCTGGAGCGCAGCCAAGGTGCCGATCTTGTCGGCATCCGTGTTTAGTGGAAGATTCGTGCTGGCCGTGTAGAACAAAGCGTCGCCCCTGACACGCATGTCGCCTGCGAGTCCTGTCCGTGTCCCACAGTCTGCGTAAAGCATGACATTGGACGTACTGCGTACATCATCGAGACTTCCGTTAGTCGCTTGCCCCTTGTAGGGGACCACTTTCAAGCTGTACCCCCAGTTGGGATCGCCGTTGTTGTAATAAGTAGTGGCGTCTGCGTTCACGCCGTAGGAGATTGGTTTATGTGCCGTCGGGTTTGAGATATTGTTCGGGACCAGATAGCCGGGGTCCTGATCGTCCAGATTCGGATCGCTGGGGCAGAGAAATGCCGATGTGACTTTTGGGTCGCTGCTCTCGAAGCTGTCCTTTGGATCGCCGCCCATGTAGGGAACTAACGCACTGGCCCAGTCCTTGATTCGGCCATTAATAGTACTTCCCGTTGGGCTGATCCAAGGGGCGACCTTGCCGCGTAGCTGTGAAGGAATCGGCGAACCCCAAGTCAGGTCGGTGCTGGAAACCTGCACATGGAATTTGTGGTCGGCTGCGAAGGCCATGGCGGAGGTATCCATCTGCCGTACATTGGACAGGCATTGTGAGTTCTGGGCGGTTTTGCGTGCTGCGCCGAGTGCGGGCAGGAGGATGCCGACCAGCAGGGCGATGATGGAGATCACCACAAGCAGCTCGATGAGGGTGAACCCCCGGCCCCGCCCCCGCCCCCGGTTGTGCGTGGAACCCTTGGTAATAACCGGGGTGGTCAAGTGAGTCCGGGTGGGACGTTGTAAAGAGACGGTATCGGTGATGCGGTCCATGCGTGCCTCCAGGCGTTGCGGAGCGGGAAAAGTCGAGTGTTAGTAAACCGGTTTAACGATCCCTCTTAAAAAAAGCTGACGTGTGGCCAGCCAAGGATTAACTATCTTGCCCTAATTATCCAAGTCAGGCAATGATACCCGTCTGGTGTGGCCGCCTGAATCGGGGAAAAAAAGACTGCCAACCTACCTAAGTTATGATATCGGTTTAACCTGCGGCGTCAACCATTTTTCTTGCTGCATCTGATAAAAATCGCTTAACTTGCGGCTGTATAGGTCAATGCGCCCGATTTGAGAGGCCGGGAATGGGCCTGTGAACGTGATTTGTGCATGAAGTTTACCCCATGGAGCGGTGGACTGCTGACATTTTTTATACGGTGTCTAACTGGACTTTCTTCGATTCTGTGGCTCTATTTTATAGGATTCCGGGTCGGAGAAAATCGGCGGAGGGTGCGGAATAGTGTTGCTAAATCGGTTAAGCGCTGTTAAAGTAGGGATGTTGAGATTAAATTGTGGCGGGTGGGCAGGAAGTCTTGGGCACGTCAGGCCCGATCCAATCCACTGCCGCAACACAGGTTTTACTGTCAGACTAATTGATATCTGAGTACTTCATTTACCAGGAGGACGAATCGTGAAGCATCTTGCATCAGTACTTTCAATCTCGCTCGTGGCTGCCAGTGCCGCTTCGGCCCAGATCGTGGTGGACGGCACGGCGGACGCCAACTACGGCGCTGCGTTATCGACCCAGAACACGGACACGCAGTTCGGTAACAGCACCGATGCCGATCCTCGGACTTCGGCTGGCGGCTCGGAGTTGGACCAGGTCTTCGGCGTGGTCGATGGCGGGTTCCTTTACCTGACTTTCGCGGGCAACCTTGAGAACAACTTCAACAAGTTTGAGATCTTTATTGACTCAGAGGCCGGTGTGGGCATGAACGTCCTGGACGGTGCGAATCTGCCTGCGGCGGTGGATGCCTTCTGCTGCGGCGGTTTCGGCACGACCGACGGCGCGCTTCAGCGTATGAGCGGGTTGACTTTTGATGCCGGCTTTGCGGCGGACTACTACATCACGATCGCCAACGGCACCGAAAGCACCGGCGACCCCTTTGCTATCCCAGCCGTTAACGGCTGGATCGCGACGGCTCACTATGCGGAACTGAACAACGGCACGGGTGGGGCGAATGTTCGCGTCGGCGGCGTGCTTGATCCGTTTGGTGATGAGTTGGATGCATTGGGTGCCTCCCGCGGTCTTCCCCTGGGTACGATCATCGACCAGAACAACAACCTGTTCGGCGGCGTGGGCGACATCGCCCTGCACGAGTTCTTTGAGCCGGTTGATACGATCAACGATCCTACCAACAGTCTGAACCATCGCGATATGGACAACACGATCGGCATGCTGATGGCTGTTAACCAGACCAACATCGGTGGCGTGAATGGCTCGGGTGGGCCTGGCTTCGCGAATACGGGTACGCCTGAGCTGGTGCAGACCGGCATCGAGATCGCGATTCCTCTGGCTGCCATCGGCAACCCCACCGGCGACATCAAGGTCACGGCGTTTATTAATGGTGCCGGCCACGACTTCGCTGCGAACCAGTTCTCCGGCACGGGCACCCTGGGTGCTAACCTGGGCAGCGGTGATGGGACCTTCACCGGCAACCTTGCCAACCTCAACCTGGCCACCTTAGATGCTGAAGATCAGTTCGTGACGATCACTCAGGGAGGCCTGGCTGGCGACTTGGACGGCGACGGGTTCGTGGGTATCAACGACCTGAACATCGTGTTGGCGAATTGGAACCAGACCGTGCCTCCTGGCAACCCGCTGGCTGACCCTTCGGGTGATGGGTTTGTGGGTATCGATGACCTGAACGCCGTGCTGGGCAACTGGAACGCTGGCACGCCGCCAGCCGCCGGTGCTGCGGTGCCTGAGCCTGCTACACTGGCCCTGCTTGGGCTGGGTGGCATCGCGATGCTGCGTCGTCGCTGAGCAAGTTAATAGATGGCTGCGTCGGTTGGGAGGTAACGGTCCTGAGCGATGTTAGCGGATGAAATAGTGTTTTCAGACACTGATACCGGGCGCCCTCCCACGGCGTCCGGTTTTTTTATGACTGTATAACCAGTTTGAGTAGGGATTGGGGTAGAAGTGCTTGACAATGCGGGTGCAGGGGTTAGTTTGGTTATGTAATATCTACGGGGCGTGCGGGCAGAGGCTCGCATTGGGCGGTGGACGTTTAGTACTGTTTAGTTGGAGATAGCTGGTCAGGGATTGACTGGTTTTTGTTCAGCATTCTCGTTGTGATGGGTCGGGTTGTCGGCCTGTGACGGGGTGGTAATTTCATGGATGTCATATTAGAAAAGGGTGGAATGATGATTAAGAGATGTCTGACGAATCGGATGCGTTCAGTGGTTCCTGTGCTGGTCGTGTTCGTGACGCTATTGAGTGTTGCTACGCCGGCGAGATCACTGACGATCAACCTGACGTTTGATTCGGGTACTTCGGATTCGCCGAGCTTTGATTCGACGGGAGCGTTGCTGCAGCCGGTGATGCAGGCGGCGGCGAACTTCTGGGAAGATATTATTGAGGACGCCGGGACACTGAACATCACATATTACTACAACAACCTGAGCGACCCGAATAATACGTTGGCGTTGCATACCAATCTGGCAACCAGCGGCGGGAAGCCGACGAGTGCGAGGATCCAGTTTGATACGCAGTTTAACGGCGTGAACCGTCTGTGGTATTTCGATCAGACGCCGACGAATAACTCAGAATACAACCTTCAGCAGACGCTGTACCGTGATCTTAGCGGGGCCAACCAGGCGAACTGGTTTAACGGCGCACCGCCTGATCTTTTGGAGGTGGGGTATCGGGGGAATACGGCGGTGGGTGCCCCGGCGAATGCGGTCAACGGTTTTGATCTTCTCTCGTCGGCGATTCACGAGATCGGTCACGCGGTGGGGCTGACGGGGAACGTGACATCGCCTGAGACGAATGATGGGGATTACGACGTGAACACGGCGTTTGTGAACGGCGCGGTGATGGCGATCGTTGACAACAACAACCACATCGCGCCGACGACGGCGTTGATGTGTGGGGGGTGTGGCGCGACGAACCAGAGGCGGATGCCGACGGCGACGGACGTGTTTGCGGCTGCTGCTGCGGCGGGTTGGACGCAGATCGATCTGCCTCGTCAGGATTTCCTGGGCGGTGTGAACTGGGGAACGACGGGGAACTGGGAGGGGAACCAGGTGCCGGGGACTGCGGACTGGGCGTTTCTGCGGAACGGGGGGAATATCCAACTCAATGTGAATGACACGGTATCGCAGCTATTTGTAGGCGAGGGGACGGACCTCTTTACGAATACCAACCGGCTGGATGTGAACGGGACGGCGACGGTTGAGCACGACGGGGTGGCGGTTAGGCCTCAGATATTTGTCGAGACTGGTGGGGAACTTGAAGCCAACCGGTTGGACCTCAACGGTGGTGAACTGGACATGTCTGGCGGTCTGGCGGACATCAACGGGACGCTGGACATGAACGATACCAATGGATTTCAAGGCCGGATTACTGGGAACGGGACGGTCGATGTCTCCACAAGGTTGAACAACGACGGCGATATTTTGGCCGATGGTGGGACGCTGACCTTTACGACAGCGGGGGGTTCGGTCTGGAACCTTGATGGTGCTGGCAATGGCGTCGTCAGCGCGATCAACGGGGACATCAACTTTGCCAGCGGCACGCTGACGGATGCTTTTGATGGTCAGATGAATGTGGGTGTGGGGCGGAACATTAATTTCGCCAACGGGTGGGATCTGGGGGCGGGCGGGAACCTGACGCTGGGCGGTGGGACAATCACTTCGGATCGTGCGGAGGTTTCCGGCAATGCGATCATACGCGGTGACATCCTCGTGGATAAACGCGGGGAACTGGACGGCACACTGACCTTCTATTCAAGCTCGACGGTTGACATGCCAGATGCCGACGACCGGTTGGACCTTGGGAATACGACGAGCGATACGATTACCTACAACGGCGGCAACTTCACGGGGAACGGGACGCTGGTGCAGGATGGTGACGCGACGGTGACGGCTGGGAACACGGTGAATATCTCGGTGAATAATTTTGATCTAGATGGTGACACGATCA
>JAJRRS010000002.1 GCA_024279275.1 Planctomycetota bacterium
GCTGTTGACGTCGTTGATGACTTCGTTGGCGAGGATGGTGTTGCCTTCGTGCATGCAAAGGACGACGCCGGCGACGGTGAGTGTGGGGTTGATGCCTTGTTTCATCATCGCGATGGTCTCGAAGAGTTTGCCCATGCCTTGCAGTGCGAGGAAGTGGGCCTGCATGGGGACGATGACTTCGTTGGCGAGTGTGAGTGCGTTGACGGTGAGCAGGCCCAGGCTCGGGGGGCAGTCGATGAGGACGTAGTCGGGGAGGAGTGGGTCTGGGGTCTGGGGTTTGGGGTCTGTCGGAGTTGGATGGGCTAGACCCCCTATCAACATCGCGACTTTTTGTTTTAACACCGCCTGGGCTGCGCCGGTGACGACTTTGTCGGCGAGTTCGGCTTCGATGCCTGCGAGGTTGACTTCGGCGGGGAGGATCGAGAGTCGGCCGTCGTCGCCGATGGGTTGCACGATTTGGTCGGCGGTGGTTTGGGGGTCGCCGAGCAGGTCGTACATGCTTTTATCGATGTTGTCGGGATCGATGCCCAGTGACAAGGACAGGTGTGCCTGTGGATCCAAGTCGATCATGAGGACGCGCTTGCCCATGCGTGCGAGTCCTGCGCCGAGGTTGGTGCAGGTGGTGGTTTTGCCGACGCCACCCTTCTGGTTCATCAGGGCGATGATGCGCGGCGGTGAGTTTTGGGGTGGGTCGGTGTTGTGGTTGTTGGGTTGGTTGATGGTCGGGGTTTGGATTGGTTGGACGTTGGGTGTGATGATGGGGGCGATGTCTGGCTGCGCGGCGGGTTGTGCCGGTGCCTGCGTTGTTGCGTCGCTTGATGTGATAGAGGGATCAGCCGAGTGGTTGTCGGCTGGGGGTGTTGATGGATTTTGGGCGGCGTTAGGTGGGGTGGTGTTTGCTGAGGCAGGCGGGATGTGAGGGGTGTTGGTCGCGGTCAAGCGGACGCCTCCGTGCGTCTATATAAGACGGAATGATGGGCGAGTATAACACTTCGTCGGGTTTGATCGAGCTTTTTCATTTGGATGGGTGTTTTTAACGGGGATGATTGGGCGGGGCGTGGATTTGGCAAAGTGAGAGGGGGCCGTTAATCTACTTGGCCCGGCGGGGTTGCGCGTGGGGCGTGACTTCGTTAAGTTGCTTAAAATCAAGAGGATAACGACACATGGCCACCACCGGTACGATCTCCCAGATCATCGGCTCGACCTTTGACGCTCAGTTCCCCGAGGACGACCTGCCCGAAATTTATAACGCACTGCATATCAAGGGCAGCCACCACGGGATCGATATCGATCTGGTCGGCGAGGTCCAGCAGCACCTTGGCGGCGGCCAGGTGCGTGCGGTGGCGCTGGGTTCGACCGACGGGTTGTCACGCGGGATGACGGTCAAAGACACCGGCGACTCGGTCTCGGTGCCGGTCGGCGAAGAGGTGCTTGGGCGGGTGTTTAACCTGCTGGGCGAGCCTGTTGATAAGAAGGGGCCGGTGAATGCGAAGAAGCGGCGTGCGATCCACCAGATGCCGCCGAAGTTCGTTGACCTGAACCCCAAGACGGAGATTCTCGAGACCGGCATCAAGGTCGTCGACCTGCTTTGCCCGTTCGTCCGCGGCGGCAAGATCGGGTTGTTCGGCGGTGCGGGTGTGGGTAAGACCGTCATCATCCAGGAAATGATCGCCCGTATCGCGCGTGAGCACGGCGGATATTCCGTGTTTGCCGGCGTCGGCGAGCGGACGCGCGAGGGCAACGACCTTTGGCGCGAGATGGCTGAGGCGGAGTTCACCGACTCAGAAGGCAACACCCACTCGGTACTCGATCGGGTAGCGATGGTGTTTGGCCAGATGAACGAGCCTCCGGGCGCGCGGCTGCGTGTCGCTCTGGCTGGGCTGACCATGTGTGAAGAGTTCCGCGATTCCTCGGGTAAGGAGACGCTGCTATTTATCGATAATATTTTCCGCTTCACGCAGGCGGGTTCGGAAGTGTCCGCGTTGCTTGGGCGTATGCCCTCAGCGGTGGGCTATCAGCCGACGCTATCGACCGAGATGGGCGAGCTTCAGGAACGGATCACCTCGACGGACAAGGGTGCGGTGACTTCGATCCAGGCGGTGTATGTGCCGGCTGACGACCTGACCGACCCCGCACCGGCGACGACGTTCAGCCACCTCGATGCGTTCGTGGTGCTGGAGCGCAGTGTTGCGGAGAAGGGTATTTATCCTGCGGTCGATCCACTGACCTCGACCAGCCGAATCCTCGATCCGGCTATCCTCGGCGAAGAACACTACGCCGTCGCCCGACAGGTGCAGTCGATCCTTCAGCGTTACAAGAGCCTGCAGGACATCATTGCGATTCTGGGTGTCGATGAATTGGCTGAGGAAGACAAGCAGATTGTTGGCCGGGCGAGGAAGATCGAGCGATTCCTGAGCCAGCCGTTCTTCGTGGCCGAACAGTTCACCGGCTTCCCCGGCATCTACACCTCGCTCGCCGAAACGCTGGACAGCTTCAAGCGTCTGTGTGCGGGCGAAGGCGACGACATCCCCGAAGGCGCGTTCATGTATGTGGGCACGCTCGACGATGCCCGCGCGAAGGCGGAGAAGATGGCGGCGGAGGTGTAAGGGGGGGCAATATTTCAGATCAACCCAACGCCCACGCATGGCTATGTGTGGGCGTTATTTTTTCTTTTCCCACGCCTCAATTATTGGGCGCACCCCATCCGGAAGTGTTTCGAATAGCTTCTCGTAGATACCCATCAATTCCTGGGTTTTTCTCACGAAATCTTCTTCATTGGGGTCGGTGTTTTTCCATGACCCAATCCGATGTGATCGAAGAGTTGTGTATCTGGGGCCCGGATTTTTAGGCATGCGAAGCTTGTATTTGCCCTGATTAGCAAGAAAGAAATCAATGAGAGATGACCGCTCGCCAGGATTTGTTGCCTCACCGATAAATACTTCCAGCTTAAAGGTATCGGAATACCAGATAAAGTTGAAAATAATCCACGACTTATGAACTGGTTTTGAGCCAGTGAGTCTCGGCGGCATCCATATCAATGATTTAATACGCCTTCATCTTAATCCCAGCGCGCATGTACGGCGCATGTTAGGCATTGCGCTATGGGTGGGTTGGTGCGATGATGTGGCCTTCACGACACGGAGGTCCACGCCATGCATATCCAAACACACAAACCGATCGAACAAC
>JAJRRS010000074.1 GCA_024279275.1 Planctomycetota bacterium
ACATGAGCCTCTCCTGTATTCAAGGAAAGGCCCGATGGTCGCAGCAAGTTCAAGTTGATGCAGGTCATCTTCTCTTGCAGATCATTCGCTTGGCAACACTTATACGAAATCACGGCTCAAACGTTGGGACAGTAGTGATTGCCAATGAATAACTCGCTAGGTCGGTTTGCTATCGTCAGTTGGCGGGTTTCCGGTCTGATGGATATCGACCACAGCAGCACCCTGGATATCATGCGACACCATGTCGAGTACGCCGAGAAACCCACATGGCCCATACCAACCACCCTGGACGACATTGACAGCGTCGCGCCCAGTATCTGCCTCGTAACTCGGGTAGTGATTCCCGCGCTATCTTCCGTCTTCAAGACCTCCCGACAAAGCAAAGCCCGGCGTCAAACCGTCCTCACCGCCCTCGCAACCGAACGCTACCGCCAACAACACAACCAATTCCCCACACAACTAAAAGACCTCGTCCCCGACTTCCTCGACGCCGTCCCCCTCGATCCCTTCGACAGCCAACCCCTCCGCTACCGCACCGAACCCACCGGCGTCATCATCTACAGCATCGGCCCAGACGGAAACGACGACGGCGGCCAACTCTTCGGCCCAGACGGAAGCCAAAACTCCCAACCCGGCAACGACATCCCCTTCACCTTCGGCGGCCTCCAGGAACTACTCTGGCCCCAACCCGAAATCCAGGAAGACGACTGGGACGACCCCTACGGCATGGGCGGCTACGGCGGTTATGGCGACCCCGACGAGAACGAAGAACCCCTCAAAGACGGAACCGAAACAACCACAGACACTCAAGAATCCGATACAACAAAAGAAAATATGCCCCAGTAATAATAGCCGCGGGCTTACAGCCCGCGAGACCGCGACTCGCGGTTATGAAAGTGGGGGGGGGCGGGGGGGCAACCGAAAAAACGTCACGCGTTATACGTCACCGCACGCACCGCATCGATGATCTTCTTCGTGTTCGGAAGCATCTCCTGCTCGAGCGTCCGGTTGTAGGGAGCAGGGATGTCGTCGTTGTTCACACGGATAACCTTGTTATCCAGATCGTCCATCGCATTTTCGTAGATTTGTGCAGCGATCTCCGATCCGACCGAAGCGAACGGCCAACTCTGATCGACCACCACACAATAATTCGTCTTACGCACACTCTTCACAATCGTATCAATATCCAACGGCCGATAGGTGCGCGGGTCAATCACCTCGCAGTCGATGCCCTCTTTTTCCAGCTCCTCCGCCGCATCCAGCGCAAAATGAACCGGCCGACCCGCCGCGACAATCGTGACATCTTTGCCCGGCTTCTTGATATCAGCCACGCCAAACGGGATCGTGAAATCATCGTCCTGTTTATTGGTCGGGGGTGCCCAGGTGTCTTTGATATACCGGGAAAAATCTTTGTCGCCCCGTGCGCCCAACCCCAGCATCCGCTCAGATTCCAGGTTAAACACCGGGTCCTCATCCCGGATCGCAGTCTTCAACAGCCCCTTCGCATCGCGGGGCGTGCTGGGGATCGCCAGCTTCAGGCCGGGCACCGATGCGAACATCGACTCGACACACCAGGAGTGCGTGGACCCAAGCTGCCCGCCGGCACCGTTGTTACCACGAAATACAGCCGGGCAACCAAACTGTCCGCCCGACATGTACAGCATCTTGGGCGCGTTATTAATAATCTGGTCCGCCGCAACAAGACAAAACGACCAACTCATAAACTCGATAATAGGACGCAGCCCGTACATCGCCGCGCCGACGCCCAGCCCGGAGAACCCGGTCTCACTGATCGGCGAGTCGACGATCCGCCTTGGCCCGAACTCTTCGAGCATGCCCTGGCTGATCTTGTAAGCGCCGTTGTATTGCGCAACTTCCTCGCCCATCAAAAAGACGCGGTCATCAAGACGCATCTCTTCTTCCATAGCTTCGCGGATGGCTTCTCGGTATTGAATGGTTTGCATAGGGGGTATCGGTATTCGAGTATCAGGGTTCGGGTATCGGAAAACTCACTCGCCCGAATTGTTATCCGTTAGCATCTTCGGCAACGCACCCTTGATGTACGGTGGACCATACGGCTGGCTATAAACATCCGTAAACATCTCAGACTTCGGCAAATCCGGCGACCGCTCGGCATACTTGATCGCATCACGCGAAACCTGCTTGGCCTTCTTATCCAACTCGTCGATCTGATCCTGCGTGGCGAGCTTGTTCTCTATCATGTGGCTGACCATCGAGCTGATGCAGTCTTTTTCTTTCTTCTCGTTGACCTCGTCCTTGCTGCGGTACTTCTGCGGGTCGCTCATCGAGTGCCCCTGATACCGATACGTCTTGCAATTAATAAAGCAAGGCCCACCCCCAGCCTGCTCCAGCCCAAGCGCGCTGCTCGTGCTGCCGCGTGAAAGATCACCCTCGCGCTTGAACGTGTTGTAGGTATCCAGCACATCCATCCCGTCGCACTCGGCGTACCGCATCCCGTAGGCCTTGGCCTTAGCGCCCAAATCGTTCGCCGCAGCGGTCCCTCGGCTGATCGCGGTACCCATCGAATAGCCATTGTTCTCAACAACAAAAAGGATTGGCAGGTTCCAAATCGCAGCCAGGTTAAACGCCTCGTGAAACGCCCCTTGGTTGATCGCCCCGTCCCCGAAAAAGCAGACGGTGACGTTATTCTTCTTTTCGTATTGCGTGGCAAACGCAAGCCCGACACCCAACGGGCACTGCCCGCCGACGATCGCGTGTCCGCCGTACATGTGATGGGCCTTGTCGAACATGTGCATCGACCCGCCCTTGCCCTTGGCGCACCCGGTGATCTTGCCGTACATCTCAGCCATGCAGTAGTTGGGGTGCATCCCCCGCGCCAGTGCGTGGCCGTGGTCCCGGTAGGCGGTGATGATCGGGTCGTCGTCCACCAACGCCGCCACCGCCCCCACCGCCGTCGCCTCCTGACCTATATAGATGTGGCAGAACCCCCCGATGTGAGCCTGCTGGTATGCCTGCATGGTCCGCTCCTCAAATCGGCGGATCAGCATCATCTGGTAGAGCATGTCTACCAGCTTCTCTTTCGGCAGGCTGTGCGAGGCTGTGGTCTTCACCTTGTCCTCAGTAGTAGCGGAGGTCATCGAGGTTCCTTGATCGTGCTCGGGCATCATATCCGGGGGCCTGCCCGGGGGACGTATCCGGGGGTCATATCCGGGGGTGCCCGAGGCCTCATCGGCTGTCCGCAACGGCGAACATCCTGTTAAGTCTGTCTGATAACTGCGGTTACATCAGACGTGTCGCATCGCTGCGGGCAGGTCCAACTGCTTCGTCTCCGCCGAGTCCATCTCACATGACCGGGTGGCAGACACTTTAACGTGTCTCACACCCAGGCAGGGGGGCTTGCGGAAGTCCGGGCACGCCCGCAAGGCCGGTCTAGTTTAGGGTCCGCCACCAGCAGCGGCAAGTGCTGTCTGGAACACCGCTCATGGGCCGATCCATCCGCCTACCCGCCCACGAAAAACCGGCGTAGCTCGCCAGCACGCACAGCTTTCGATTACACTCTCTGCCCGTGCCCAGTTACGCTCAAGATCAGGCCAGCTTCATATGATTTGGACCCCCAAGCGGCATATCACAGCACTGCTCACGCTGATCCTCAGCCTGTCGTGCATCTCCCTCCTGACCCACCAGGCACACGCCCAGGGGATCGACCCTCAGGATCGCCCGATCTCTGACGTCCGCATCGAAGGCCTGAAAAACGTCTCCGAACAACTGGTCCTCAACCAGATCCGCTCACTCGTCGGCGAACCCTACGACGCACAAACCATCGAACAGGATATCGTCCGCCTGACCCACCTAGGCCGATTCGATCAGGTCACCGCCCGGGTCGAGCCCCAAGCAGACGGCTCGATCGCACTGATCTTTGATGTCTCCGAGCAGGCACTTCTGACCGATGTTCAGGTCGTCGGCAACAAGGCCATCCCCGACCAAACCATCCTGGGCATGGTCCTGCTCCGCCCAGGAGACCCCGCAGACCCCTTCCTCATCGAGCAGGGCCTCAACCGAATCAGCCGCGAGTACCAGAACAAAGGCTACTTCGTCGCCGACATCTCCATCGACCGAGATCTCCTCAAAGATTCACACATCCTGGTCTACCGCGTCCGCGAAGGCCCACGCGTTAAAATCAAAGGCATCCGCTTCGAAGGCAACACCCGCTACACACACAAACAACTCAAAAGTAAACTCCGCAGCAAGACCTACTTCCCCATCTTCCAGAAGGGCGACCTCAACCGCGAGCAGTTGGAACTGGACTCCACAAGTGTCCGCAACTTCTACCACGACCGAGGCTTCCTGGATGCACAGGTCGGCCGACGCATCGACCTCTCCCCCAATGAAAAAGACGCCGTCGTTGTTTTCCTGATCAAGGAAGGCCGACAGTACCTCGTCTATCAGATCCGCATCCTCCCGCCGGAGGACGGCGATCAACGCCTCCTGCCCGAGGCACAGATACGCCAATACATGGAGTTAGCACCCGGCGATATCTACTCCACCGACAAAACCTCCATATCCGCCAAAACTCTGCAAGACCTCTACGGCCAACTGGGATTCCTCGATGTCCGCGTCCGCATCTCCGCACTGCCCCATGAAAACGAGGCTCTGGTCGATCTGGTCGTCAAGATCCAACAAGGCATCCCCTCGATCGTCGGCAAAGTCAGCATCACCGGCAACGAACTGACCCGCCAAAAAGTCGTCCTACGCCAAGTCCGAGGCATGGACCCCGGCAGACGCTTTGACCAGACAGGCGTTGACCGCACACGCCGAAGACTCGCCGACGGCAGACTCTTCAGCGAAGGCACCGTCACCATCCTAGGCGACCCCGCCGACGGCACACGCGATGTACTCATCGACGTCACCGAAGCCACCACCGGCTCAATCAGCTTCGGCGCAGGGATCAGCTCCGACGCTGGCGTACTCGGCGCAATCGACCTCAGCCAACGCAACTTCGACATCACCGACACACCCCAAACTCCCAAAGAACTCCTCTCCGGCAGAGCCTTCCGCGGAGCAGGTCAGTCCTTCGCTCTCTCCCTGCAACCAGGCGACGAGATCAGCCGATACTCGATCTCCTTCCGCGAACCCTCGCTCCTGGAAACCAACTACACCTTCGGCACATCACTCTCCTTCTTCCAACGAAAGTTCGATGACTACGACGAAAAACGCACCGGCGGAAGTGTTTCCTTTGGACGACGCTTCGGCGATGTCTGGTCCGCTTCGACATCGCTGCGGGCAACCACCGTCGATATCACCTCCATCGAACCTGACGCACCACTTGATGTCTTCGCCGTCATGGGCAAAAGCGACCTCTCCGGCTTCGGATTCGGCGTCGTACGCAGAACCACCGACAGCAGGATCTTCCCCACACGCGGCAACCGCTGGGAATTTAACATCGAACAGATCGGTGCACTCGGCGGTGACTACGACTTCACCAAAATATCCTCCGAATTCAGACAGTTCTGGACCGTCCAAGAAGACTTTTTCGGCCGACGCACCGTCCTGAGCTGGCGCGTCAAAGCCTCCATCATCCCCGAAGACGGCGAAGCACCGTTCTTTGAACGACTCTACCTCGGCGGACAAAGCTCCTTCCGCGGTTTCGAGTTCCGAGGCGTCGGACCACGAGGCATCGAGGCCAACACCCTCGCCCTCGGCAACGAAGCCGTCGGCGGAGAATGGCTACTCACCACAGGCGTCGAATACAACTTCCCCATCTACTCCGAAGTCCTCCGAGCAGTCTTCTTCACCGACATGGGCACTCTCACCGACGACCCAGGCATCGAAGACTGGCGCGTCTCCATCGGCACCGGCCTACGCATCAAAGTCCCGTTCTTCGGCTCCGCACCCTTCGCACTGGATATCGCCGTACCCATACTCAAAGAAGAGGGCGACCAGACCCAAGTCCTCAGCTTCAGCCTCGACCTGCCGTTCCGCTAACCCCCTCTTTAACAAGACCACGCCCCCCCTATAGAGGCTGAACCCCTCGACCTCCCCCAACGTATAAAATAGATACAGAAAAACCAACGATCCGACCGATTTTTATCCTCACCCGCACACCGCGATAACACACCCCCGCGGCCGACCCACCCGGGTCCCGCCAGCCAGCAAACACATGGAGAATCTCATGAACATCCCCCGCAACATCCTCATCGCTACCGCCGCACTCGCCGTCCTGGTCATCGGCCTCGTCGGCGTCAACGCCCAAGGCGTACTCAACGGCGAACCCACCATCGTCGCCGTCGTCGATCTGGGCAACCTCTACGACTCCCTGAGAGAAAAACAACAGATCGATGCCGAACTGGGCACCATCCGAACCCAAGTCACCCAGGAAAGCGAAGACCGCCAAAAAGACATCGCACAGAAAAAACAGGACCTGGACATGCTCGTCCCAGGCACCCCACCCTACGCCGACGCTCAAGAAGCCTACGAAACCTCCGCACTGGCTTACCAGGTCTGGGTTCAGTACGAGCAGAACAAGCTCAGCCGTGAGGCCGGCATCCGGATCAAAAAACTCCAGGAAAACCTCAAAAAAGCCATCAACACCGTCGCCGAAACACAGAAAATCGGCGTCGTCCTCTATAAACAGCAATCCCTACGCCTAGGCACCAACTCCCAAGGCCGCCCCCAGACCGCCAACATCGACATCGTCGCCTGGGCCAGCGACACCGTCGACATCACCGACCTCATCGCACAGCAAATGAACAACGACTTCGACAACAACCGCTAATCCATCAGTCCTACGGTTGTACAATAGCATGACCCCCAATAGCCCCGGGCGGAAGCCCGGGGTTTCGCACAATAACACCACCCCCCACATATGGACCGCCCCCTCCCGTGACCCCCTCGCCGACCACCCACACCGCCGCCCATATCGCCCAACACGTCGGCGGCGAATTGGTCGGCCAACCAGACACACCCATCACAGGCATCAGCGACTTCAACCAAGCCCAACCCGGCCAACTCACACTCATCGGCACAAAAAAATTCGCCAAACGCTGGCACGACTGCCCTGCCTCCATCGCCCTCATCAAACGCGGACTCGACTGCCCACAAGCCCATGGCAAAACCCTCATCCTCGTCGATAACCCCGACCTCGCCTTCTCCAAAGCTCTCTCACTCTTCGCACCCCCACCCATCCACGCCGAACCAGGCATACACCCCACCGCCATCATCCACAGCTCCGCCACACTCGGCCAAAACGTCCGCGTCGGCGCACACGCCCTCATCGGCCCCAACGTCACTCTCGGCGACCACTGCGTCCTGCACAACAACGTCACCATCCTCGACCACACAACACTCGGCAAACACTGCACCCTCTGGACCGGCGTTGTCATCCGCGAACGATGCACCATAGGCCACCGCTGCATCATCCACCCCAACGCCGTCATCGGCGCCGACGGCTTCGGCTACCGACCCGAAATGACCGAGCAAGGCCCAACCCTCGTCAAAATCCCACAGATCGGAACCGTCACCATCGGCAACGACGTCGAGATCGGTGCCAACGCCTGCATCGACCGCGCCAAGTGCAATGCCACCCTCATCGGCGACGACTGCAAACTCGATAACCTCGTCCAGATCGGACACAACTGCCAACTCGGCGATCGCGTCATCATCTCAGGCTGCACAGGCGTCGGAGGATCCACCACCATCGGCGAAGGCACAGTCATCGGCGGATGCGCCGCCATCACCGACCACGCCGTTATCGGCCCCAACGCTCAACTCGCTGGCGGATCACAAGTCGCTGGAGACCTCACAGGCAACGCCATCTACGCTGGCCTACCCGCCAGGCCCATCCGAGAAACAATCCGCGAAATCTCCGCACTCAAACGCCTCCCCAAACTTTTGAAAAAACTCCGGGACCAGTAGAATGCTGGACGGTGGACCCTGTTAAACAAACGTATAATCACCCTTAGCCCCGGCAACGGCTAAATCAGCCCCAGCTACACACTAATCCGATACCCGAACCCCAAACCCCGACACCCACCCCATGCAACCCCAGCAGACCATCTGCAATCCCGTCACACTCTCCGGCCAAGGGCTGTTCAATGGCATACAAGCCACAATCACCTTCAAGCCCGCACCCGTTAACCACGGCATACGCTTCGTTCGCACAGACCTCAACAACATCGAAGTCCCCGCACTGATCACACACGTCGTACGCAGACCAAGACGCACCTCCCTGCGCACCGGCGAAGCCCTCATCGAAACCTGCGAGCACTGCCTCTCCGCCGTCGCTGGCATGAACATCGACAACCTCCTCATCGAGCTGGACGCGCCCGAAGTCCCCTCACTCGACGGCTCCGCAAAACCATTCTTCGATGCCCTCTCCGACGCCGGCATCGAAAAATTAGACCAACCCCGCCAGTGCATGGTCATCAAGCACCCCGTCGTCGTCCAACAGGAAGACGCCATGGTCGCCGTCATGCCATGCTCCGACCCCGAAGAATCAAACTTCCTCTACGAACTTGACTACGGCCCAGACAACCCCCTCGGCCGACAAACCCAGCAATTCAATTTCCACAACGGCAACTACGCACAAGAAATCGCTCCCGCACGAACCTACATCCTCGAACACGAAGCACGCGCACTACGCGAAGCAGGACACAGCACCCACCTCAGCGAAGACGATGTCCTGGTCATCGGCGACGACGGCCCAATGGGCAATAACCCCATGCGCTTCGACAACGAACCCGCAAGACACAAACTACTCGACCTCATCGGCGACCTCTACCTCCTGGGCTGCCCCATCAAGGGCCGAATCATCGCGCACAAGTCCGGCCACGCGATGAACCACCAGCTCGTCCGCCAACTCATCAAGACACACCAAGGCAAAGAACGCCAAGACCTCTCCGCACACAAAAGCGTCTTCGACATACGCAAAATCCACCGACTCCTACCACACCGCTACCCCATGCTCCTGGTCGACCGCGTCATCGAAATCGACGGCGACCGACGAGCCGTAGGCATCAAAAATGTCTCCATCAACGAACCCTTCTTCCAGGGACACTACCCCGGCACACCCATCATGCCAGGCGTCCTCGTCGTCGAAGCCATGGCCCAACTCTCAGGCGTACTCATCGGACAAAAACTCGAACACACCGGCAAACTCGCCGTCCTACTATCACTCGACCGCGTCAAACTACGCAAGCCCGTCACACCAGGCGATCAACTCGTCATGGAAGCCGTCACCGTAAAAATGCGCAGCCGAATCGTCCACATGCGCTGCCGAGCCTACGTCGCCGAAGACCTCGCCGCCGAAGCCGAAGTGAAATTCATGCTCGTAGACGACGACCAGGCAAAGTAGTGGGGGGGCTGGGGTATGGGGTTCAGGGTCTAGAGCGCTCTTAATCCATCCGTAGCGGTTTTTGATAGCTGCGGGGCTACGCCCCGCAGGTCGAAGTTTAGCCGTCGCGGCCACGCGGCGCACTCAAGACGTAGCTGATTACCTAAACCGTTATCATATCCCCTAAACTCCAACCAGACCCAAGACCCCATACCCAAGAACCCACCCATGCCCAACACCGTCCTCATCACCGGCGCAGCAGGACTCATCGGCTCACACCTCTGCCAGATCAGACTCGCCCAAGGCGATCACGTCCTGGGCATCGACAACTTCAACGACTACTACAGCCCAAAACAAAAACGCGCCAACGTCGCAACGTTCGCCGACCACGAACGCTTCACCCTCTGCGAAATCGACATCCGCGACACCAACGCCGTCAATGAAATATTTGAAAACCACAAACCCAAAGCCGTCGCACACCTCGCCGCCATGGCCAACGTCCGCTACGCCATCGGACGCACACCCCTCTACACCGACGTCAACATCACCGGCTCAGTCAACCTCCTGGAAGCCGCACACAAATCAGGCACCGAGGTCTTCGCCTTCGCCAGCACCTCCAGCATCTACGGCAAAACAGACCAACTCCCCTTCGTCGAAACAGACCCCTGCAACAAACCCCTCTCCGCATACCCCGCCAGCAAAAAAGCCGTCGAACTCCTCGGCTACACCTACCACAACCTACACAACCTAAACTTCACCGCTCTACGCTTCTTCAGCGTTTACGGCCCACGCGCCAGGCCCGACATGATGCCCTTCATGGTCACCGACAAAATCGCCCGCAACCAAACCATCACCCTCTTCGACGCAGGCGACATGAAGCGCGACTGGACATTCGTTGACGACATCGCCCAAGGCGTCTCCTCCGCCATGGATACCCCCTTGGGCTACCAAGTCATCAACATCGGCCGAGGCGAACCCGTCCTCATGAAAGACTTCGTCACCATCGTCGAACAACTCGTCGGCAAAAAAGCCATCTTAGAAACCCCCCCCGCACCCCCCAGCGAACCCAAGATCACCTACGCCAACATCGACAAAGCCCAGAAACTCCTGAACTACACCCCCAAAACCTCCATCAACGACGGCCTCGCAAAACTCTGGGCGTGGTATCAACAGCAATACATCGGTTAAAAAACTACTCGATCACCCGAAACGATTTTTCCGCATGAAGCGCCGCGACTTGTCGCGCCTGCCTCTATCAAAATGCTATAGAAACCCCAACGCCGTCCCTGAGCAACGCGAAGGGGCGGGTGGTTTTCAGAGATCACCTCAACAAGAAACCCTGAATCACACCCATCTCATTTAATTCTCGTGCGTGTGTGATTCCACGTTCACTAAGCAGATTACCGATACCCGTCGCATTCAGGCTTGCCGTTTAGCGGCGGATCGCAGATCCGCGTGTTGCATCACTCCGCCACCACCTGATAATTCCGCTGCCGCTCAATCAACGCCTCCAGCGTCTTACCCGTCTGCGCCTCGATCATCTCACGGGCTTCCCATTGATCCGCCATGAACCTGGTGCTGCCATCACTAAACCCCACAGCCATGCCACCGCCGCCGGAAAGCTCCGGCCGCTCGAACACACAGACGGTTTCGCTGTTGATCGTGTTCCTCAAATCCGGGATCAGAATATACGACGCATTCTCTCGCACCCACTGTTTCTGCTGCTCCATATCCCAATCATTGAACCCTCGCGGCAGGCTGATACCCGACCTCGGTGAAATCACATATTCAGCCGTGAAAGCATTGTTCTCGTACAACTCGGCGATGTCGTTGGACATCCGATCCTTGTTCCCCAAAGCGAATATCACCTGTGCCTGCACGATCCCCCGGCACTGCGTCACGCTCTTCATCTGCCTCGCCGCTCGCCGCGCCGCACCCAACGCCGGCAACAAGATCCCCACCGCCAACGGTGCCCCCATCGTCGCGTTGGTCCCGCCTTGCAGCCCCAGCATCATCGACCCCGGGAACGGCGAAATCGCCCGCGAGTGATACCCCGCATCATCGCTCCAACTCACCTGACCCGCCGGCGCAAGGTAAGGCTCAATCTTCATAAACGGCGGCAACAGCATCGGCATCGAATCCGACCCAAACATCGCCAGCATCCCCGACCCCATCTGCGCCATCATCACCATGTTCGGATACGAGTCCCGGGCTGTCTCAGGCAAATCAGCATAGACAATCGTCGTCGCCCCACTAACACCCAACCGCGCACGCACCGCCTGAAACTTCGCATTCGTCAGGATCGACCCTCCCCGGGATGTGCCCATAGCCCGCCGCGCCCGCTCACCCGCAGCCAACACCGTCTGCGGATACAGCCCCACATACAGCCGACCTTCATACACCGACCACGTCGGCGATATGAACGGCACCCCCAGACTGTGCAGCGTCATCCCCCGATCCGTCGTCGTGTGAAATCGAATCCGCATGTCCGGCCCCGAACCTCCCCCCGCCTGACCCATCAGCACATTGGCGATCGCCTGCAACGCCGTAATCGCACGCTCCGCCTTCTCCGCATCCTTCAACTCATTGACAAGACACAACCCCATCATCCCGCTGCCCATCGCCCCCGGATCGGTGTACGCAAACCACGCTGTCCCCATCGAACGGATCAGGTCCGCCTCAATATCCACACCCGTCATCCGATTGCCCTGCATCAAAGCCTCTTCCAGCTTCGGCAAACTCTCGGGATCAATCTCACCCACCGCCTCACGCACCGAATCCAGTAACGCGCCTAAATCAAACCGCATCCCCAGCACCCACGTCGCCTCTGCAGGCACCGCCTCCAACTCCGCATCCGTGATCGCATCACCATCCAGCAATGCCAACAAACCCATCCGAGGAGCCGGGGCATCGATGAACATATCCGTGCGCCAGTCCTTCCCATCAAACCCAGCCGACCACGCCACAGCATTAAACCCCTCCAGCCCAAGCGCACCGCGAACCTTCGACCACATCTCCCTCTCCTGTGAGATGCCCTCGCGCTCAACCCCCTGATCGATCAGCGAGATCAGTCCCTGCCCGTCGGCATACACCACCAACACCCCGTCCTCGTTCACTTGGGCCAGCGTCCGCTTGAAGTCCGGGTTGTCAGCCAATGACGCACCCACCTCAGCAAAATCCACCTGCGCCTCATCCAACACACTGATCGTCAGCACCACCAGCCCCCCAGCCCGCCTGACGTGTACGGGTTCATCGCCCGGGATCATCTCGATCATCTGATTCAGTTGTGCCTCTAACGCCTCCGCCTGCTCCCCCTGAATATCCCAAAGCACCACCAAACGCACCGGCATCTCTGGATCACTCACAGGCTGCACATACGCCGCCGTCCGGTGACGCCACGACGCCCGGCCAACCGTGCGGATCAACTCCATCACCACCGCCGCATCCTCGTCCCGAATATTCACTCGCTCGATCAAATCCAGCGTCTGCAACAAGGCCTCCCCCAACTCCGTCTGCCCACCCAACCCCTGCAGATTCGACCCCTCATAACCCTCACCCAAATCATCCACCCCACGCCAACCCACATAAAACACCGCATCCGCCGGCACATGCTCAGCCATCGGCTGCGCCCACAGATTCGATACGCCGACCAATGCCAGGACCAAAAACGCCAGGAGATGCTTATTCATAATGTGATTACCCAGAATCAGAGGAGAAATAGACACGGCCCAACACCTTGAACCAACACAAAAAAACCCCAGACTGCAGACTCCAACGGCCCCGGGGGCCGACACCCGGGGCAGAACCCACGATCATACCACAGCAACCACCCCAAACGCCCCCCATATCCCAAATCCTCATCCGCTTACATCCGATCCCTCCCAGCTACACCCCCTTGAGTTCGGAGGTTTGGCTCGGATGCACGCGGACTCAAACGGATAAAACAGAGGAGGGGAGGAAGTTGGCCCACAGATTACACCGATTAATACCAATCCCATTAAATACTCGTACGTCTGTGAAGCCCACGTTCGCCTGAACGTGGGACGGTACAACGAACTGACGCACGAGTTCTTTTCGGGATTGGTATAAGGGGCCTCTGAATAACCTTTCAATGGGTGTGATTCCGTGCCATCACGGCTGCTAAAGCAGCCTCCGCCGGGGTTATTCAGAGGCCCCATAAGACTGTGCCCGGGACGATCCCCTCTTAATCTGTTTCAATCTGCGCAACTCTGTGGGCCTCCTATTCCCCCTCTTCCTTCGCGCCCTTCGCCGCCTCTCGGTCGTTTAATCCGGGGAAATTCCGGGGTGGGGCGCATAAAAAAACAACCGCCCACCCCAAGGTGGACGGTTGCATCAGGTATTAACCTATTGGGTTGCGTGTGTCGGTTTAGCAACGACGACGCAGAGCAGCGAGGCCGCCCAGACCCATCAGAGCCAGCGAAGCAGGCTCAGGGACTGGAAATACGCCGCTGGATTGGACCTGGCCACCCGCGAAAGCACCGATCAACTGCCAAGTACCGACCGCATCATCACTCGCCGTGATGTTAGCGATCTGGACCGGGCCGGTGTCGTTGGTAGCGGTGTTGAACCAGGTAACACTAACCGCATCAACGCCGGGGCCACCGATATTTAGAGGACCGCCACCAAGATCGCCAGCACCACCAGCGATACCGGCCGATCCGTCACCCGAGATACCGACGTAGCTGTCCCACTGCAGCGCGGGGACAAAACCCCACAGCGCAGACTGGTTGCCGTCGGCGTCAAAACCAGCGTCGTTGTAGATCGAACCAGAGGTCAGATCGATCTTCAGGACCGCACCGGTCCAGTCATCGCCTTGACCATCCGCGGTCAGAGCATAGGCAACAGTACCCGCAATGGTGTTGGTACCATCAATTGACCACGTCACAGTCGCGGCCATGGCGGAACTGGCGGTGAAACCAGCAGCAATCACAGGCAGAACAAACTTAACAATCTTCATCTTCAATCTCCTATTTAAGAACCCACACGGATAACACCCGAAACAAACCCCGTGCCTGATAACCGGCAGATACCAACCGGAACCCCTATCGTTTTAATGCTACCACCTTGGCAGGGATTATCTACCCTAACCAGCCCTTTGATCGCATAAAAAAAACAACCGCCCACCCTAAGGTGGACGGTTGCATTAGGAATTAACCTATTGGGTTGCGTGTGTCGGTTTAGCGACGACGACGCAGAGCAGCGATGCCGCCCAGACCCATCAGAGCCAGCGAGGCAGGCTCAGGAACCAAAGCACCGTTTTCAACGATGCCGGAACTCTGGACCTGACCAGCAGCGAAAGCACCGATCAGCGACCAGGTACCGACTGCATCAGCGCTCAGCGTGATGTTGCCGATCTGAACAGCAGCGGTGTCGTTGGTAGCCGTGTTGAACCAAGTGATGGAAGCAGCGTCAACGCCGGTACCACCAAGGTTCTGAGGGCCACCACCAAGGTCGCCAGCACCACCGGCAATGCCGGCCGAGCCGTCACCAGCGATACCCACAGCCGAGTCCCAAACCAGAGCAGGGACAAAGCCCCACAGAGCGGACTGGGTGCCGTCGGCGTCAAAAGCACCGTCGTTGTAGATCGAACCAGCGGTCAGATCGATCTTCAGGACCGCACCGGTCCAGTCATCGCCTTCACCGTCAGCGGTCAAGGCATTAGCAACAGTACCAGCAATAGTGTTGGTACCATCGATTGACCACGCGGTAGTCGCGGCCATTGCCGGACTGGCGATAAGACCAGCAGCAATTACAGGCAGAACAAACTTAACAATCTTCATCTTCAATCTCCTTAAGATCCCACAAAAGAAGTAACTCAAACACTGAATTCATCCTGAGGCCGTACGGGCTTCAAGAGTAACGGTAGTAGACTATACCACGAGGTTCGTCATTAGGGAAGTCTTTTTTGACACGATTTGCATGAAATTATTAAGCCTTGGGTTCCGGCCGCGGCAAGCGCCGCGACCGGAATTTAGGCTGTTTTTCGCTGAATCAGGCCTCACGACGCCTACGGCCCATTGCCGACAAACCGGCGATGGTAAGCAGGGCAAGAGAGGCAGGTTCGGGTACCGCAGCACCCTCAGCCGGGGGTGTCCCAGCGTTCCAATTACCCAGCACGGCATTCAGGTCGTCGATGCCGACAAACCCGTCACCCGAAGGATCTGCCAAGGGATTCGCGGGGGGCACAGTCTGGTTCCAGTTCGCCAGAACGATGTTCAGGTCGTTGATACCAACAAACCCGTCCCCGTCCAGGTCGCCCACCAGAGGCGTCGAGCCACCACAGCTCGCACCCAGGCAGAAGAACTCATACCGATCCTCAGTACCAAAGCCACGCGTGCTGTCGTCAGCATCCAGATTGGCCACCGTCACCACGCCGGTATTCAGGTCCAGGCCGTACCAGTCAAAAACGAAACTGCCACCAGCCCCGGGCGCCACGCTGTCAAAGTCATAGAAGTACATGATGTTATTGACGTAATCGTAGGCCGTACGACGCCCATCAGTGATCTGAATATCGTCGTCAGCCACAGCGGTGAGGTCCAACTGCAGGTAAGACCAGGCCCCAAACTCGATCTGGCCCGAACCGTTGTCATACGAAGTGACCTCGCGGATGATGACCGAAGGCTCATCCTGGACCGCATCAAAGAAACCGCTCTCGATGATGAAAATATCACCCGTCAGCGGGTTGACGTGGATGCCGTTGACATCGCCATCGTTGGATGACGAGTTGAGGACCGGGTTATCGTCAAGGATAAACACATTGGTGCCAGCACCGACGTTGAACTGCTTCAGCCCGTTGCCTGCGGTCCCGGTCAGGTTGGTGATCTCAAAAAACGAGATCGAGTCGCCGGGAGCAGCAGGTTGATCGTTTTCCGCAATCCACAGGCCAAGCGTCCCGGTAACAGGATCGTTGTACAAGGCGGTCGAAACGTATTCACCCAGACCAACGCTATCCATGAAAGGTGAGCCGACAACAGTAGATTCCCAGGACTCGCTCGTGCCTTCGTTCCACCCGCCGTCACCACCCGGTGCCGCAGGAACGGTCGCCAGGCCAGGCGACGTGCTGACACGCGAAATCACACGCACCTGCGCATCATTGGCCTGAGGAGCGGTGCTGATGTCGAGCGCTGAGGTCACAGCGTTATTCACACGATCCAGCACGACCAGCGTGTTATCATCGACAAAACTCAGGTGAGTATCGATGTACGAAGCCCCGCCATTAGGGGCAAAGTCATTAAACGCAGGCTTGCTGATCTCGCCGAGCTTGTCCAACACGCCGGGCAGGTCCACCTCGTTGGCGTTCGCAGTGCCTCCAGTGAAGGTCTGGCCGGGGGTGTTGATGTAGGTGACGTACGCGGAACCCTGATTGTTTACCCAGTCGTTATAAGCGAACTGGAAGTTGACCTTCAGCAGGTCGTAATCGCCCTCGGTGTTGGACGACAGACCGCCGAAGTTGATGTCGTCGGCATCAGGCGTGTAAAGGGTTCCCTGGGGCGCATCGCGGTCGATCGCCAGGACGTAGGTATCACCCGTCACCGGGTCGATCGCCATGCTCTGGACCGAGCGGGCATCGCCCGTGGTCACAGGCTGGCCGATGACCAACTGGGTGTTGGAATCCTTCCAGCCCATGAACACAGCGAACATCGGCGTGGACATATCATCCGCGTCGTAGAACACCACACTCTTGCTGGAATTAGAGTTGTTCGAGTCGTCGTCCAGGACGGCGATAAAGCCGCCGGTGGGCTGGGCCATGACCGGGGCCGCCAACATGGCCGCCAAAAGCGTGCCGGTGACGGACGTACCTATTCTTGCCAATCTCATTTTCATCCTCCTAAAAATAAACCGTTAGAACAAATTTAGTCTCGCAATATCCGTTTTATTCAAAAAACACACGATGGTTAATGATGGCTATCCATGCCATCACTGATCAAAACAAACTAATTCAAGCATGAATGCTATCTGATCGTATTATTACTATTCCCCCCCACAATGGCACCCGTAGCGAACCAAGGCTCAAGATTCTGAAGTGTAAGCCCGCCAGCAGGGTGAGCCTCAGCCGCATTCATCGACGAGCCGTGCCCATCAAAGTAAACCAGGTTGACCGACCCACTGTGCCGGAACCCTAGATTCAGAGCCGACTCAAGCGGGATATCGCTGCTGTTGCTTTCGTACTCCCAAGGGCCGTTGCTATACGCAATCATCGGACCCAATTCCATATAGTTACCGCCACGGATCTGGTAGGGGAAGTCGTTGTAACTGGTGGTTCGTTCCACACCTTCAGCCGCGCCCCAATTATCCACATACCTGGCCCCATCCATTGCAGCAACCTTATTTGACGCCGCCCCCACCCGATCAAGCCGGGGTCGGTAGCCGACAGGGTTCTCAACAAAGATTTCACTTTTAAGATTCGGCACATAACCGTTATCTGCATCGTTCAAGCTATGAAAACCCAGCGTCGCCGAATAACTCTGATAACTCTGCTCGCCAGCGAAACCACCCGTTGTGATCTCATCATTAGAAGGGCACCTCAACTCGTCATTGGCGATCGCGAGAATACGGTCTTCACGATCAATAGGCAGCCCAAGAGAATCACCAAGAGATGGGGAAATCCAGTCCATGTTCTGAACCGGGTTGGTCGCACCGTCCCGGGGCGCGATACCCCCTCCCTGAGGCGTCATACCGCTACTGTAAGGCCCCGCAAGCCAATCACTATTGTTAGAAGCGTAGATCGCCATCCCCTGACCGATACTCCGCTGATGCCCCAGGCACACAGCCTTCTGGGCCGACTTCCTCGCCGCCCCCAGTGCCGGCAGGAGGATCCCCACCAGCAAGGCGATGATCGAGATCACCACCAACAGTTCAATCAGCGTGAATCCGGCCCGACGTGTTTCCCTGGTCATCATGTTCATGTTGTTCATCCCTGTCTCTGGTCTACGGTCCAAATAGCCTCAAATATAGCAGAACGCCTCTGTCCTCCGTCTCCGGAGCGGTGCACTTCCACTATTGCCTTAGTACGGGCTGGCCGTGAAGCCAAAACCCAACCATATTACATTGTACCCGCCCGAACCGATTCGACGAACCCAAAATCCTAGAGATTACATAAAACTCATCCCACCGCCCCCCCCAAACGGACCCCACACACCGATTCCCGGGCAAAAAAGACTGGTATTTCGACCACTTTATCGTGTTATACAGCTCCCAGAGCACCCAGCCCCGCGTGGAAACGCAGGGCTAAATACCGCCGAACCAACCATCTCACCACCAAAAAATTCCGTAAAACCAAGCACATCACCCGCTTCCAGCCCCTCGCTTGCGGTTTAGCGCCCCCTCCCCCCAAATATTCACACACCTCCCACCCCCACCATACCCATAAAAAAAGGGCGGGTCCGTTAAGACCCACCCTTTCAAGAATCAGTGTTTGAGCCTTTTCATGGCTTCTGAATCATCACTTAGCGACGACGCAGCATCGCGATGCCACCCAGGCCCAGCAGCGCAAGGCTGGCAGGTTCGGGAACCATCGACGCAGCATAGGCTTCGTCGAAGCTGGTGGCCAAGCCAACGCCATTCACGGAGATGGAGTTGTCAGGCGTACCTGGTGAGATGAAGTCCTGACGCAGCGCAATGGAGCTGACGACGCTGCCGATAGCAGCAGCGTTGGTGTCAGTGATGGAAGCGCCGGCTTCGCTGGCCTCGTTCAACCAGAGGTTCGAGGTGCCCGTGGTCGGGTCGAAGGACACGACGATGACGTGCTCGACGCCGTAGTCGATGTCCGCAGTCTTGGTCACCAGGCCGCCACTTGTGGACGACAGGCCGATCGCGAACTTGCCAGCAGTCAACGATGGATTGGCGATATAAGCACGGCCACGGAACGCAAAACCAGTGCCCCAAAGGTGGGCGAAGTAGTCTTCGTTGACCGTCGCGTTGACCAAGTCGGTATCAGTCACGGTGAACTTGACAGCGTAGTACCAGGTGTCCGTACCGCCGTTGTTCGCGCCGCCAGCGGCGTCGCGGTGAACGTCTTCACTGCCGGAGTTGTTCAGGATTGCCGAACCGCCGGAAACCAGGACGTTATCGTCGAAAGTCGAACCGCTATGGGCAACCCACAAGCCACCAGACACGTCGGTGGCGATCGCTGCGGCGGTAGCCGAGCTGGTCAACTGACCATCAGGATAGCTGAACCCGTCAGCCACCAGAACCGCCGCCGATGCCTGCTGCAGTCCAAGGCCCAGAGCCGCAACCGCGGCAAACGTCGTCAATGCAAACTTACTCTTCATGGTCTCTTCCTCTCCTAAAAGAAAACGAAAACGAAACGAACCGGTTAGTTACTCACAACACATTCCACGGGCCAAACCGACCTATGGGCCGCGCACCGAAGTTAAAGCCATGACCGGACCGCCAGCC
>JAJRRS010000075.1 GCA_024279275.1 Planctomycetota bacterium
GGGTGACGGGTTTATCGGGATCGATGACCTGAATGTGGTGTTGGGGAATTGGAATGCGGGCACGCCCCCCGGGGCGCCGTTGGTTGATGCGTCTAATGTGATCCCGGAGCCGGGGACGATGGGGGTGTTTGGGTTGTTGGGATTGGGCTTGCTCAAACGCAGAAGAACTCTTTGCTGAGGCCCGCCTTGCCGAATGGTGAGGTTGATCGCTGATCTGTGAGTGTTGTTGGCTGATCGTGGGGAGCCAGACGTTAGGGTGTGAGTGTGTTACTTCAGCGAACAGCGGTCACTCTTCATGCTTCAGCCCCCAAGTGCCCCACCGCCCGGCGCGGTACAATCGTGGCATGAAGCTGCCATGGAAAAAACGTGACGGTCAAAAAACCGGGGGGGAAACCGGGGGAGCGGTTCACGAGGTGGTGTTTCATGCTTACCCGAAGCTGCTGTTTATCTGGCCGATCATCGCGGCGGGGTTTTTGTTTTGGCCTATCGCGAATCCTGACTGGGTGGACCTCGAATCGCTTGGGTGGGTGTACCTGCTGGTGTGCGTGGTAGTGATCCTGACGATCGGGGGGGATATCGAGCGGAACCACGCGGTGTTCTGGCTGGCGGCGTTTGGGATGTTCTTTTTCCTTGGGCTTTGGCTAAGCGAACGATCGGGGTTCACGCTCTTTGGGAACATCTTCAACTTCTTCGAGGATCAGGAGGTCCAGTACAACGCGGGGTTCGGGCTGTCGGTCAGCATCCTGTTATTGATCCCGTACCTGACGATGATCGTGTGGGCACGGCTGCAACACCGCTGGCGAATCACGCATAACGAGTTCGAGCATTATGCGTTTGGTCGGGCGGATGACTCGTTGGCTCGCGGTGCTAAAAGGGTCCGCAGCACATACCCGGATTTGTTGGAGTTGATGATCTGCGGGTCGGGGACGCTGATCGTGTACTCGGCGACGGGGCGAACGGAGTTGCGGCGGATCCCGCATGTGCCGTTGATTTTTTTGGTGCGTAAGCGTATCAACCTGCTGCTGGAGGCGACGGCGGTGACACAACCCGACGCCGACGTTATCGCTGAGGCGGAAGAGCAGGCGGAGGACGACGAGGCCGGCGTGCCCAACGAAACCGCCCACCCGGACGACGAATCAGCCGGGATCGGCGGAAACGACCCATTGTGACATGGGCCTGATAATTACCTATTATTTCGCCGCTTTATAGGTTGATCTAAATAGTCATAAGCGTCGATAACAATGCTTGACCGGGCTGAAATCCCCGTTATAATGGGACTCAGTCAGTGCATCTCACCTGTGGGTTAGCCCACCGTATTATTGAGAACCAAATCGTCAAAGTTGCACTTGCGGGGTGGCCGATATAAGGTTCAATGAGACGGTCGTATGAGGCCGAGTTCGACGCGATAGTGCTTGGTTCTATACAGGCACACCGTTCGATAAAGCACTTGTTTTGCCGGTTGATCGAAGGAGCGATCAGGCACTATCTGGGATCCCGACAGTTGGCTGGAAGCCATGAGGTAGGGGTTTACGAAGATATGCGAGGCGGTTGCTGGACCCACGTTGGGTCACGCATCGCCTAGAGAAGGAAGTCGGCACGGCCTGCCCATTTTAGGGTGCCGTCGGGTCGGACTCATCAGCTCCCGTGACTGCGATCAACCGCTACCAGCAAGGGGATGTCGTAACACATCCCAAACGTCCCGAGTGGGGCCAGGGCGTGGTGAAACACACCCAGGCGATCATCCACCAGGGCACCGCCGCACAGAGGCTGAGCATTGAGTTCGCCAACCGTGGCCGGGTCGTCATCAATACTGCTGTAGCGCCGTTGGCGCCGAAAGGAAAGAAACTGACCATGAGTTCCTCGATCACTTCCAGCGGAGGCTGGCTCGATCAAATCGAACGCTCCAACAAAAGCTCTCACGAGCTGTGGGAGCTGCCCGAAGCCCTGACCGATGTCTTTACGTCGGACCTGCAAAGGCTGATGGCTACACTCGATACTTATAAATTCACCACAGAACCTCGGCCGCTGATCGATTGGGCTGTCGGGCAGACCGGGATGGACGATCCACTGAGCAAGTACACACGTCACGACCTGGAGCAGGCCTTCTCACGCTTCGCCCGTGACCGCGACCTGCACCTCAAAGAGTTTGTCCGCCAACTCAAACGCAACGGCAAACATCAGGTACTCGTCCAGGCAAGAGGCCAGACCACCATCCTCGCTGGCCAATCGGCACTCGACCGCGCGATGCGCCACTGATCAGATTTATGATTTGAGGTGTATGATGGATGATTCTGATGCGCCTGTGAGGCATCAGACCCCTATTGCGCATGTAATCCACAACACATCATAAATCCCAAATCAGCAACCCCGGGTCCGCGAAGCGAAATCTAGATTACAATCCCTCACATGCCAAGCGACGCCGACCGCATCGCCGAATTACGCCGTGAGATAAATCGGCATAACCGACTCTACTATGTAGAGGCGACGGAAGAGATATCCGACCGTCAGTTCGACGACTTGTTGCGTGAGCTTCAAGACCTCGAAACCAAACACCCCGAGCTGATCACCCCCGACTCCCCCACCCAGCGCGTCGGCGGCGAGCCGATCGAGGGATTTAAGACCCTTCCCCACGCTCGGCCGATGATGTCGATCGACAACACCTACGACCGCGATGAACTCCGCGCCTGGTATGACCGCATACTCAAGGGGATCGCCAAGGCCCGCGGTGACGATACCGAAAGCAACACCGAAGACGGGGGCGAAAGCAAGATTGACAACGCCCTGTTCTCCACCGAAGACGCCCCACCGCCTCGGCTGATTCTCGAACCCAAGATCGACGGCGTCGCGGTCAGCCTGCGCTACGAAAAAGGCCAACTCGTCCAGGCGCTCAGCCGAGGCGATGGCAAACGCGGCGACGACATCACCCACAACGTCCGCACCATCCGCGCCGTGCCGCTGGTTCTAAACACCGAGCCGATGGACGATGAGCCAAATGATAATTCCGAGGTATCCGGGGGCAAAGTATCCGGGGGCAGGGGCGAGGTGCTGGAAGTTCGTGGCGAGATATTCATGCCTGATGCCGAGTTTCAGCGGATCAATGAGGCCCGCGACGAGCAGGGGCTGGACCGTTTAGCCAACCCGCGCAACGCTACGGCCGGGACTCTTAAATCACTGGACCCCAAAGTCGCCGCCGGTCGTCGGCTCAAATTCTACGCACACGGTCGAGGCGAGGTCGTCCCCGACATGTTCACCAGCCATCACGGATTCCTCGAACAACTTCGGGCCTTTGGTTTGCCGACCAACGAACACATCACCGCCGTGGACAGCTTCGACGACGCATGGCAATTCATCGAATCGTTTCAGGATAAACGCACTAACCTCGGCTACCCCACCGACGGCGTCGTCATCAAACTCGACGACCTCGCCCTGCAAGAAACGCTGGGCGCAACAAGCAAAGCCCCCCGCTGGTGCATCGCCTACAAGTATGCCGCCGAGCAGGAGCAAACTGTTCTACTAAAGGTCGATTGGCAGGTCGGCAAGACCGGCAAGCTCACGCCCCGCGCCACGATGAAGCCCGTCCTCCTTGCTGGCACGACCGTCCAGCACGCCACGCTGCACAACATGGATGAGATCACTCGCAAAGACATCCGCCTGGGTGACACGGTCGTCATCGAGAAGGCTGGCGAAATCATCCCGCAGGTTGTCCGCGTCGTCACCGAGAACCGCCCCGCTTCCAGCGAACCGATCCAACCGCCAGCGAAGTGTCCCAGTTGTGATCAGCCGATCGATAAGCTCGAAGATGAGGTCGCCCACCGCTGCGTCAACCCCGAATGCCCCGCCCAGTTCCGCGAGAAATTAATCTGGTTCGTCGGGCGAAACCAAATGGATATTGACGGACTCGGCGAGAAAGCCATCATCCAACTTGCCGACGCGGGCCTGCTAAAAACCTTCGGCGATGTCTACACACTGCACACCCAACGCGACAAACTCCTTGAACTCGACCGCATGGGTGAGAAAAAAGTCGAAAACCTGTTAGCTGGGATCGAAGCGAGCAAGTCCCGCCGACTGTCCCGCGTGCTTGCGGGTTTGGGGATCCGCCACGTCGGCGCCTCCGCCTCCGCCGGGTTGGCAAAGCACTTCGGCAACATCGACGCGCTGACCCACGCCGACACCGACACCATTGCCCAGATTGACGACATCGGCCCGATCACCGCCGAGTCGATCCACGCCTTTCTGAATAGTGATGCAGGCGGACACGTCATCCATGAACTCAAAGACGCTGGGGTTGACCTCACCGAAGAAAAGACCGCCTCGCCCCCGGGTACTGCCGATTCTCCTTTTGCTGGCAAGACCGTCGTCATCACTGGGACATTCGAGGCCTTCGACCGCAACGACCTGAAAGCCAGACTCACCGCACAGGGCGCGAAGGTCACGGGCAGCGTGTCGAAGAACACCGACATGCTGCTGGCAGGTGAGAAGGCGGGCAGCAAGCTGGCCAAAGCCGAACAGTTGGGGGTTGAGGTTTGGGATGAGGCGAAGGTGAGAGAAGCCATTAGCCTTTAGCTATTAACTGGTAGCCAAACCGGAGAGCAGAGTTAAGGGCTGCTGGGCCACTTGGAATTGGCTCGTGCTAACGGCTAAAAGCTAATCGCTAACGGCTACCGCCTCCCCTATAATCCCCCCATGCTGATCCGACCTGCTACGGTTGCTGATGTGCCTGCGATGGGCAAGATTATTAATGACTGCGCCGAGTTTGGGCTTATGTTGCCGCGGTCGCTGGCGTCGTTGTATGAGAACGTGCGCGAGTTTCATGTGGCGGAGGAATCCGGGGGCGGGGACGGTGGGCGTGTGGTGGGGGTCGGGGGGTTGAGCGTGGTGTGGGCGAACCTGGCAGAGGTGTGTGCGTTGGCGGTTGAGCCGGGCCAGCGGGGTAAGGGGTTAGGCAGACAACTGACCGAGGCGTGCATCGAGCAGTCGCGGGAGCTTGGGGTGCGGACCATTATGACGCTGACTTATGAGCAGGCGTTTTTTGAGAAGCTGGGGTTTGGTGTGATAGATCGGCAGAAGCTGCCGTTGAAGGTGTGGAGCGAGTGCATCCGGTGTCCGAAAAATCAGGCGTGTGATGAGATCGCGATGACGTTGGTGCTTGAGGACGTGCCGGAGCTTGGTGTGCCAAAGCCGGTGGCGCCTCCGCCGGATCAGTATATTGTGCCGATTATTCGTGCGATGAAGAACGGGAACACGCCGCCGCCGGAGGATGATGATTAGGCATTTATGATTTGGGATTTCGCTTCGCGGACCTTCGGTTGCTGATTGATGATTTTCGGAATGTGGCCGGTTACCCGTGATTGTTGGACTTGCCGCTTTCTCTCTTCACATCATCAATCATAAGTCTAAAATCATATCTCCCCCGATTCGCCCCGCTGTTCGGTGCGTGTTACGCTGTCCCCCGACATGCCCAAGGCTTCCCCATGGCTCCCTGATCTGATCGGGTCCGCGCCCGTTGCTGCGCTGGCGGAGGCTTTGCGCGCATCGGACGCCGAATCGGGCAAGTCTAAGGGGCTAACCCAGGGGAACGCTCCGGGGGCTCGGGAAGCGATACGATCGCACGGGAGTCGGGGTTCCAGCGCGACGCTGACAGCAGGTGCGTTGAGCTTGAAACTCGGCCGGCTGGTCGTGCTGGTGGTGGCACACCTGGACGAGGCGTATGACGCGCTGGATGACTTAGCATTGTTTGCGGATGCGGGGCGGGCGTTGGATGCTTGTCGATTCGGTGCGTTGGAGGTGTTGCCTGGCGAGTCGAACGTGAGTTTGGAGTTGTTGGCGGAGCGTTTGGCGGTGGTGGGCCGACTGGTCGAGGGGGATGTGCCGGACGTGATTGTCGCGCCGGTGCAGGCATTGATGCAGGCGGTGCCTGAACCTGGTGCGCTTAAGAGTTTCTCAAAGGTGATGCGAACCGACGACGACCTGCCGCCGGGCGGGTTGATGGACTGGCTGGTCGCTGCGGGCTATCAACGACAGGACGTGATCGAACAGCCGGGCGACTTCGCTTCGCGCGGCGGGATCCTGGACATCTACCCCCCCGCCGGGTCTACGGGTGATGGCGACGACCAGCCGCTTGGACCGATCCGCCTGGATTACTTCGGCGACCAGATCGAATCGATCCACCGCATCAACCTCGACACGATGGGTTCGGCTGATCAAATCAAATCCGCACGCATCATCGGCGCAAGCACCGACCAGATCCAGACCGACGATCGCACGGTCAACCTGATCGACCTGCTGCCGGATGATGCTGTGTTCATGATGCACGAGGTGATGGAGCTATCGGAGCAGGCGCGGGGGTATTACGAACGCCTGACCAACGCGACCGGGGTGTACGCCCCGCGCACCGTATTCAGCAAGATCACCGCTCGGCCACACATCGAATGCAACCAGTACTCCGCGGGCGCAACCCAAGACGGGACGATCGTGCTACCGGTCGGGCAGCTTGTGACGTTCGACGAAGATGCCAAGGGCGCGATCATTCAACTCGGCGAGCTTGCGATGACAAACGGCCAGCGGGTCGTTGTGTTATGTCAGAAACCTGCCGAGCGGGAACGATTAACCGAACTGATCCACGAACACGCGCCCAATGCGATTGACCAACTGGAACTCATCGTCGGGTACCTGCATCGTGGGTTCACATGGAAGTTCTCCAAAGGCGATCCCGGGGGGACTTCCGGGGGGGCATCCGGGGGGACACTTCACATGGTGCCGCACCACGAGTTGTTCCACCGGTTTCACGTCCGCCGACGGACACAGCGGATAACCGGCGGGGCGCAAGCCAGCGATGCTTTTCTTGACCTGGGTGTCGGCGATTACGTCGTGCATGTCGATCATGGGATCGCACAATTCACGGGGATCAAGACGATGCGGCGCAGCGGGATGAGCCAGGAATACCTGACGCTGTCGTTTGCGCAGAGCGCGGTGCTGCATGTGCCGGCGACACAGATCGACCTGGTGCAGAAATACATCGGCGGGTTCGAGGGTCGGCCGCCGCTGTCGATATTGGGCGGCAAGAAGTGGAATAAGCAGAAGCAGCAGGTCGCCGAGGCTGTGAAGGATCTGGCGGCGGAGTTGCTGCGTGTGCAGGCGGCGCGTCAGATCCAGCCTGGCGTGCGTTACCCGGATGATACTGCCTGGCAGCGCGAGTTTGAGGCGGAGTTTCCTTACGACGAGACGGAGGACCAGCTCGCCGCGATTGCAGCAATCAAGCAGGACATGGGCGTGGATCAGCCGATGGATCGATTGATCTGTGGTGACGTCGGGTTCGGTAAGACCGAGGTGGCGATCCGCGCAGCGTTCAAGGCGATCGAGTTCGGCAAGCAGGTCGCGGTGCTGGTCCCGACCACGGTATTAGCGGAGCAGCACGGGCGGACGTTTGCGCAGCGGATGGCGGACTATCCTTTTAAGGTCGCCGCTCTGTCACGATTTAAGACGGGTGCGGAGCAGACGAAGATACTCAAGGAGTTGGCCGAGGGCCGAATCGACATTGTGATCGGGACGCATCGGCTGTTGTCCAAGGACGTGACGTTCGCGGACCTGGGGCTGGTGATTATCGACGAGGAGCAGCGGTTCGGTGTCGAGCACAAGAATAGATTGCTTCGGTTCCGACTGACCGCTGAGGTATTGACGCTGACGGCTACGCCGATCCCGCGGACGCTGCATATGTCGATGATCGGGCTGCGCGATATCAGTTCGCTAAGCACGCCCCCCGCTGACCGGCGTGCGATTGTGACGGAGGTTGTGCCGTATGACCGTAAGCGCGTCAAGCAGGCGATCATCCGTGAGCTTAATCGCGACGGGCAGGTCTACTTCGTCCACAACCGGGTGCATAATATCCAGAGTGTGGCTGACGATATCCAGCAACTGGTCCCCGATGCGCGGATCATCATTGGGCACGGGCAGATGCCTGCGCGTGAGTTGGAGCGGGTGATGCTGGCGTTCATGCGTCGGGAGGTGGATGTGCTGGTATCGACGACAATCATCGAGTCGGGGATCGACAACCCGACCGCCAACACGATGTTCATCAACCGCGCGGACCAATTCGGGCTTGCGGACCTGCACCAGTTGCGCGGCCGGGTTGGTCGGTACAAGCATCGTGCGTATTGTTATCTGCTGCTGCCGGAGGATCGACCGTTGACGGATGTCGCGGCGCGTCGGCTTAAAGCGATCGAGCAGTACTCGATGCTGGGTGCGGGTTTCAAGATCGCGATGCGTGACCTTGAGATCCGAGGCGCGGGGAATCTGCTTGGGGCTGAGCAGTCCGGGCACATCGCGGCGGTGGGGTATGAGATGTATTGCACTTTGTTGGAACATCAGGCCAAACGACTGCGTCACGAGCCGATCATCGAGCCTGCGAAGACGCATCTGGAGTTGCCGATCGTCGGATCGTTGCCCAAGCGTTACATCCCAAGCGATAAACATCGGATGGATGCGTATCGTCGGATCAGCCGGGCGGCGACACTCGACGAACTCGAAGAAGTCGTGCAAAGCATCAAAGATGCCTACGGCAAGCCGCCAAAGCAGGCACAAACACTCATCGATCTGACCGAGGTGCGCGTCGCTGCAAGCACACTGGGGACCGACACACTTAAACTCGAAGGGCCGGACCTGATTTTTACGACGCGCGATCCCCGGAAGTTGGAGGCGATATTTACTAATGCGCCTGGGCGGGTGAGTGTGCTGGATGAGAAAACATTATATTACCGGCCGCCTAGCAATTATCTTTCTCCGCCGGAGACGTTGCTGGCGGTGCTGCGAAAACTGTTGGTGAGGCCGGTGGTGGAGGAAGCTGTTAGCCTTTAGCTGTTAGCCATTAGCCCGATCGCTGACCCCAAATCCCGAAACCCAATCCCATGCTTCACCTCGTTCTCTACCACCCGGCGATCCCGCAGAACACGGGGAATATTGCGCGTACGACGGTGGGGTTTGCGGCGCGGTTGCATCTGATTAAGCCTTACAAATTTGAGATCAGTGACCACGCGGTCCAGCGGGCGGGGCTTGACTATTGGCCGGACGTTCGGCTGACCGAGCACGATGATGATGACGCTTTTCTTGATTGGCTGGGCGATCGCGAGCCTTGGCTGATTACCAAGCATGGGGAGTTGCGTTTCGATCAGCCGGCGTATCGGGGAGATGACGTGTTGATTCTTGGGAACGACAACACGGGGCTGCCGGAGACGTGGCTGGATCGCTGGGGCGATCGGCGGGTGAGCATTCCGATTCTTGGAAATATTCGCAGCTACAACCTCGCGAATGCGGCGGCGATTATTTTGGCACATGCGAGCCTTAAGGCGGGGGTGTTTGGGGATTAACCTCGAAGGCGCGAAGATCGCTAAGAAGAAAAGGAACAGGGATAAACACAGATGAACACGGATATGATTCGGGCCTTGAACCAAGGCCAATTCGTGTTAATTTGCGTTCATTCTCGGCTATTCTTCTTCGCGCTCTTCGCGCCTTGGCGGTTCAACTCTTATGGCTCATCCCATGCGTTTGCGATTCATCATCCAGTCTTCGCGGGTGTCGATCGCTTGTTGGATGATTAGTGCGTCGGTGTTGTTAAAGCAGCAGAGGAAGATTTTTTCGGGGAGGTCGTGTTTAGAGAGGAAACCGAGGATGTGGCCGAAGGCGATTTTGGCGGCGCGTGGTTTGGGGAAGTGGTAGATGCCGGTGGAGATGTTGGGGAATGCGAGGGACTTGCAGGCGTGTTGGTTGGCGAGTGTGAGTGACTGGTGGTAGCAGGAGGCTAATAATGTGTCTTCGAGTGTGTAGCCGAGTTTTTGCGATTCGTCGCCGTGCCAGACTGGGCCGACGGCGTGGATGATGTGTTGGATGCCCTGTTTTTTCAGGGCGAACGCGGGGGTAATTTTTGCCAGTCCTGTTGGACAGCCTTCGAGGGTTTTGCAGTGTTCGAGCAGGTCGGGGCCGGCGGCGCGGTGGATCGCACCATCGACGCCGCCACCACCTAAGAGCGATTCGTTCGCAGCATTAACGATCGCCTCGACGCGCAGCGTGGTGATGTCAGCGGTGACGATCTCGATGCGGTCGATGGGCTGCATGGTGGAGTGGGGTCTGGGGTATAGGGTCTGGGGTCTGGGGTCTGGATAAGAAGCTAACGGCTGATGGCTAATAGCTAACCGCTAAAAATTAAACGCTCCACCTTCCCGCAATGCCAGGGGTTTGTCGAGGACTTCTTTGAGGATGATCGCCCTTCTTAGTTCATCACGCGACAGGTGTTTGCTGAAGTCCAGGCCAATCGATTGAACCGATGAATCCGACCGGGGCGCAGCCTTTTGGCGCTGGGCGGGTTTGCTGGGTACGAGTCGGCGCGGCACGGATGAGGTTGGTTCGGGCACGGGGACGGTTTCGTGGATCAGTTTGCCGCGTTGTCTTGCCTGGGTCTGGGCGCGTTGATGTGCCTGGGCACGCTGCTGCCGGGCTTGTTGTTTGGCCCGTTGTTGCGCCTGTTGTTGATTCTGCTGTTGGGCCTTCGCGGCCTGGCGTCTGCGCTCCAGTTCCGCCTGGCGCTGTTCCAGTGCTCGGCGTTGCGCTTCATTGGGTATCTGTGAACCAGCCGGCCCCCCCGGTTCCCCCGGTTCCCCCGGTCCGCTTTGTGGACCTGCGCTTTGCGTGCGTTGTTCGTATTGTGCTTTAGAGCGGGCGCGGGCGATGCGTTCGGCCATCGTCATGTTCCCCGGACTCCCACCCCCGCCCCCGGATGCTCCCCCGGATGTTCCCCCGGATGCGCCTGCGGATAAACCCCCGGATAAATCTGCTGAGGTGTTGGCTTGGGATCTTTGGCGTGACGCCTGCCTGAGCTGTTCGCGTCGGCGTGCGGCGAGCTGGTCGATGTCCTGAGACACCATGCCCTCGTCGCGCCTGCGTTGTTCTTGCTGGTTTTTTTTGGTGCTGGCGATCCATTTGCCGATGGCGGGTACGACAAACAGTGCAATCAGAACCCATGTGCCGATGTCGCCCAGGGTCAGTATCAGGCTGTGTTGCATGGCAGGCTCACTTGGTCAATCGGAACGGGTTGGCTGATACGCATCGTCAGCCATCAATCAGGCTGCACGTCATTCTATTGTATCGGCTGGATCAATCCAAAAAACGGGACGCGGATCATCGGCTGTCCCCGGTTTGGGGATCGGTGGGGCTGACTCGCCTGTTTTATGCCTGTCGGGGGCGGGGGCGGGGGGCTGCATCTTCGTAAATCGCACGCCATAGACAGAACCCAGGAGTTTTGGCTGCAAGACCTCGTGCCAAGGCCCCGCCGCGACCAACCTGCCTTGATCCATCAGCCAGATGTCGTCGGCATACCTTGCGGCCAGATTCACATCATGCATCACCACCAACACCCCCAGTCCAGCCGGCCCCGGATTCCCCATCCGAGAACCCCTTGGATGCGTCGACGGTTCCCCGAGCTTCTCCGCTTCATGCTCCCCATCTTCGCCCCTCGCCAGTTGGATCAACAAGCGCATCGTCTGATGTACATGCCAAAGATCCATCCCCGATGCCGGCTCATCCAACAGCATCACACGTCCCGATCCCCCGGTTCCCCCGGTTCCCCCGGTTCCCCCGGTTCCCCCGGCTCCCCGGCTCCCCGCAGACTGCGCCACCGCCCGCGCTAACAACACACGCTGCTGCTGCCCGCCGGATAGTTCAGCGAATACCCGGTGCTGTAGATCCGTCAGGTCGCATACACGCAAGGCATGCGCCACCGCGCCATCACGATCGCCTAATGCGTACCGCCCCATCGCCACGACCTGGGCTACCGTAAAGGCGAAACTCACCCCGCCTTTTTGCGGGACGTAACTCACCAGACCCGCCCGGTGCATCGGGGGCCAGGAAGACACCGCGCGGCCCGATAACTCGACCGTTCCCTCATCGGGATCAAGCTGGCCTAGCATCAGTTTTAGGAGTGTCGATTTCCCTGCGGCGTTTGGGCCGATCAATGCGCAGACGCGCCCCGGTCGTAGCTTAACCGTTACAGACCGGATAACCGGCATATCCGGCACATAGCCAAACGACACGCCCTGCAAACCTGCCACCGCGCCAACCGCCCCGACATCGCCCGGGTGTGACGTGCTGAAACCCGCGTCGGTGGGCGGGGTTTGAGATTCGAGGTGAGGCATTTTTCGGTCTCTACCAGGGTCATATGACGCAAGCGTATTGCGCTTGACGATTCCGCCGACACCTTCGTGCCGTTTGTGCCGATTCTACCTGTTTTCGGCTCAGGTCGGGCACTGACTTATCCGATAAATTCTACGATCCCAGCGCTTTAAGGTATGTATAAATGGTGCAGGAGAACTCACAACCACTGCCGACCGACCCCGTTGCCGATGACCCCGGCCAGGTCGAGAACCTGCTCAATGAGCTGGAAGATCGGTTGGGCCAACTCAAAAACTGGCAGAAGGAAAGCGACCAGCATATCGAGCTGGTCCGCCAGCAGTCCCTTGACGCCAAGGCCCAGCAGGAGCAGGCCCAGCAACTCGCGGAAGAGAACGCGCAACAGAAGCTGGTTCTGGAAGCCACGCAGGCCCAACTCGAAGAGCGCCAGCGGCAATTAGACCAGGCACAGCAGCAGGCGGCCGATCAGCAGAAGCAGGCTGACGAGCAGCAGCGACAGACCCAGGAACTTCAGCAGCAAACCGAGCAACGCCAGATCGAGCTGGACCGTTCGTATGCTGAACTCGAAGAAAATAAAAACGAAGCCCAATCTCTCGCTCAGTCCATTCAGGATAAAGCCAACCACGCCGCGGAGGAGCTGGAAAAAGCACAGGCTCTGCGTGATCAACTGTCTGGCCAGAAAAGTGAACTCGATGAGCAACGCGCCGAGTTTGGCCGTGAAGCCGCCCGGGCACAAGAACGTTCGCAGGCCAACGACACACTTAGCCAGGAGCTTGACGCTCAACACGCCAAGCTCGATCAGGCTGCATCGGATCTGGGTGCGCAGCGTGGGGAATTAAAGGAACTTCAATCACGCCTCGATCAACAGCAAGACGACCTGAAAATACAGCAGGAACAGTTGGCTACGAAAAGCGGAGAGCTTGCCAAGTCTCACGATCAAGCCGGCGAGCAAGCCGAGCAGGCCCGCCAGGAACTTGAAACCGCCCGCCTGGAGATCCAGGAACTCACCCAACGGATTGATCAATCCGATACGGCCCGCGGTTCGCTTCAGGCCGAGTTGGATCAACGCGAAGCCCTGGCCAGCGAGCAAGGCGAACGCTCCCAAGACCTTGACAAGGTGAAACAAGATCTCGATCAGGCGCAACAAGGCCTTGGCAAAGCCCAGGAAGATCTCAGCGAACGGCAATCCAAACTGACCCGCGACCAGCAGGCCCTTGAACAGTTGCGTACTGAAACACAGCAAGCTCAACAGAAACTCGAAAGTCAGCAAAGCGAACACCTGGAACAAAAGTCGATCATGGACGAGCTTCAAGCCGAGCTGGAAGCGCGTGAGTCCGAGCTAATCGAACGCCTCAAGGGTGCCGAGCAACTCACCAAAGATGCGCAATCCGCCGACGCCGGCCTAGCCCAACGCATCAAGGAACTCGAGGCTCAAAGGGACGAGGCCAAAGCCAACCAGGCAAAACTCGATGCCGAGCACAAAGACCTGACCGCGAAAAACAGCGGACTTCTGGCTCAGATTACAGACCTGAAATCACAGAGCAAAGACCTCAGCCCAGAGAAAGAAGATCTGGACAAGCGTGAATCAGAACTCAAGGAAAAACTGGCAACCTTCCAGAAAACCCTCAAGCAGGGCAAAGACCAGCTCGTCAGTGAGCGTGAAAATCTCAAGCAGAAAGAGCAATATCTAGGCAAGCAGGCCCAGGAGCTTGAGCGTGAGAAGAACAAGCTCACCGGCCGGGCCGAGACGCTTCACGAAGCCGACGACAAGATCGCCAACCGACGCGACAAGCTCGCCCGTGCCAAGGAATCCCTGCACAAGCGGACGCAGAAGATTCAGGAAGAAGAAAAACGCATCGCCTCCAGCAGCGCGCAGTATGCCGGGCTGGCCAAAGAGCGTCAGATGCTTATGGAAGTCAAAAAATTCCTGGAGGTATCTGAATCCGAGATGATCAGCCGGTGGTCCACCAACAAGGCCACCTCACTGATCATCGGCGCGGTGATCGCTCTGATCTGTCTGGCCGGTTTCAGCTATGCCGTAGGCAACCAAGTCACCGAACCTACCTGGCAAGGCACCATGGCCATCCAACTCACGCTGCCCCAAGGCCAGGAACCACCCTCTAAGGACGAGTGGGCTGGCACCGCAAGACAAACCGTTCTGGGCGAGCCTGTCCTTAAAGAAACACTCGTCCAACTCGAGCAACGTGGCATCCGTCTTTTCAACAACACCGCCGATTTCTCCGAACACCTCAGCACAAACCTGACCATCGCTGGCAAACCCGGGCAGATCGAACTGAGCTACCGCTCCACTGAAAAAAACCTGAGCGTGCCCATGGTCGAATCCATCGGCCGGGCCGTGGTCGGGTTCCAACTCTCACAGGACCGCCTGAACAATCGCAAAGATACCGTCAAGATCCTGCGCACCGCCAAGCGTCAGTCCGAACCCATCGGCGATGAAAGCCTGAAGATCGCTGGCGTCACCTTCACCCTCATCCTGGCATTCACTATGCTCACTTGGGTCGCCATGCGGATCTGGCTAAGACGCTCTCAGAAGATGTTCGGCATCGAGCACGCCAGCGACTTGGACGTCCTGGATTCGCCCGCCGCATGGTCGCCGCAAGGCAACGGGCCAGGCGAATAACAACGCCACAGGGCACTCCCCTATTCAAACACACTGCAGAGGGGCCGCCGGACCCGTACGGCTGATAAATCTGTAATTGCTTTCATACATTGCATTTACACATCACGGCAAGGCCTGGCAAAATAGCGGCTCGCCGGACAGAACGCCGTTCAGAGCCAACCCGGGGTACCCCCCGCTTCCAGTCATCAAAAACCCCCTCCCTGAGTTGACACCCACACCCAACTGGCTAAACTGGTCGATTCGATTATCCAACCGCTAACTGACGGACATAAACCGATGAATCGGCAGACTTTCCACGCTAAAAACAACGAAGTTCCCCAGACTTGGCATCACGTCGATGCCACCGATCTAATCCTTGGGCGCATGGCCACACGCATCGCGGTCATCCTCATGGGTAAGCACAAGCCCGAATACACCCCGCATCACGATGTGGGCGATTTCGTGGTTGTGACTAACGCTGAGAAGATCAAGCTCACCGGCAACAAGCTCGACCAGAAGCTCTACCGGACCTTCTCGGGCCACCCCGGCGGGCAGAAGACCCGGACTTATCGCCATATGATCGAGACCAGGCCCGAGTTGCTCTTGGAAACGGCTGTTCGCAAGATGCTGCCTAAGAACAAGCTCGCCTCCGCGATGCTCAAGAAGCTCAAGGTCTACGCAGGCCCCGATCATCCCCACCAGGCACAAGACCCGCAGACATTGGAACTGCAATCCGCCTGACCCCCGGCCCCCCGGCCTCTGAACACTAGACCCCGAACCTCAGACACTGACACACGAGACGCACACAACGATGCCTGAAAACGAAACCCCCGTCGCTGTTGCCGAAACCCCCGCCGCTGCGGAAGCCCCGGTCGCCCCGGAAACCCCGGCCGCCCCGGATGCTACTCAAGCACCGGAGGCCGTCGAGCAGGTACGCCCGCTGGGTGAGCCTGCCAAACCCGACAAGGGCGGCTTCATCTGGGGCACCGGCCGACGCAAGTCCTCCGTCGCTCGCGTCCGGATCAAGCCCGGCGATGGCAAGTTCCTCGTGAACAAACGCGATGTCAATGAGTACTTCTCCGAACTACAGCACAAGGCCGCATGCCACAAGCCTCTGGAAGTCACCGACACCAAAGGCAAGCTCGATATCCACGTCAATGTCCACGGCGGCGGCATCACCGGCCAGGCCGAGGCCATCTTGCTGGGCATCGCTCGGGCCTTGAAAGGCTACGACCCGACTCTGGAAGCAACCCTCCGCAGCAACAACCTGCTGACCCGTGACCCCCGCCAGGTCGAGCGGCAGAAGCCCGGCCAACCCGGTGCCCGCAAGCGCTTCCAGTTCTCGAAACGCTAAACCAACAACCCGATCACAAACCCGTCACCCTGTTGGCGGGTTTTTTTTTACCTGGAATAAAACACTTGTTTGAATTATTGACCTTATAGCGTCATACTGCCAATACACCCCGGACTGGAAAAATACCGATGGTCAAGTCTAAAACAGCCGCCAAACGACGAAAACTGCACTTCAACAGCCTCGATGACATCCTCAACGACGCCAAGACCGTCCTGGCTGCGGGGGAGGCGACCTGCGGGGGCTGGTCGGCCGGGCAGATCGTCAGCCACATCACGATCTTCGTTCACGGTTCCGTCGATGGTCTCCCCTTCACGCTCCCTTTGCCGGCGAGGATATTCGGCAGGATTGGGCGCGGGATTTTCCTGGCCCTGGGGTTCCCCAGCGGGATCAAGATCCCGGCAAGCATACCGCAGTCAATCAGGCATCCGGAAGATGTGACACTAGAGGTCGCGGTCGAGCGTCTGACCCAGGCGATCCACAAGGCCGAGCAAAAACGCATGAACGGCATCAGCCCACTGATGGGCAAACTCAATCACAAGCAATGGGTCAAGTTTCACTGCCGGCACGCGGAGTTGCACTTCAGCTTCATGCGCCCAAGCGATTAGGCCAATGACCCAAGCCGCAAGCACACCTTCAACCAAGATGAACAGCACGCATCGACGACTGCTTGACGCGGCTGTCCGCATCTTCGCCGAGCGCGGGTTCCGACGAACGACCGTGCGCGCTATATGTGAAGCAGCCGACGCGAACGTCGCCGCGGTCAACTATCACTTCGGGAACAAGGCCGCCCTCTACGACGCCGCCTTCGACCACGCCCGACTACGCTCCAACGAAGCCAACCCCTTCGTGCAGATGGACGAGGCAAGAAATTTCCACGCCAAGCAACCACCTGAGCGTCGGCTGTACCTCTTCATCCGCACGATGCTCGAACACCAGTTCCGCGATGGCAAGCCCACCGACCTGACCCGCCTGATGACCCACGAGATGATGCAACCCACACCCGCACTGGACCGCCTGATCGAAGTCTCCGTCCGCCGGGTTCACGCGAATCTGGTCCAGATCATCCTGGACCTGTCACCCAAAGGCACAACCGACAAACAAGCCCATCGCTACGCCATGAGCGTCAGCGCCCAGTGCCACTTCCACCACCTCGCACTACCGATGATCCAACGACTCGAACCCACGCAACGCTACACGCCCAAGGCACTGGACGACCTGGCGAACCACATCCATCGCTTCACACTGGCGGCGGTGCGCGGCGCCAACGACCCCGTTTAACGGGCGATCGCAGATCGCCGTGATTCACCCCTTGGCCTACACGCGGATCTACGATCCGCCGCTAAACAAAAAAGACGCGATTCGATTTTTGTTTTTTCAATACGACTATTCGTGTTGTGATACTACATTGCCAACCGGTATCGAATCCATCGCCCCGGCCTTTGATACGCACAGCGCGGCGGCGGTGGCTGCGGTTTTCAGGGATTGTTCGACGGAGTCGCCGACAGCGCGGCGGGCGAGGTAGTAGCCGATGAACGTATCGCCGGCGGCGGTGGTATCGATGACGTCGGCTTGCACCGCAGGTTGGTGGATGGCTTCGTCGCCGCCTAAGTAGAGTGCGCCTTCTGAGCCTAGCGTGACAATCACTTCGCCACCGGTCATTCCCGTGAGTTTGGGCAGCATCTCCCAAGGGTCGGCTTCACCGCAGAGCGATTCGCCCTCGGTTTCATTAACGATCAACAGGGAAACTTTATCGAGCGGCCAATCGCGGACCTCGCCTGTCATCGGCGCGGGGTTCAGGCAGACGAACAGGCCACGGCCAGCGGCGGCGTTGATTAGAGCGGGGGCATCGTTGATCTCGTTCTGCAACAGAAGCAAATCGCCCTTGCCAAAGCCGGATAACGCACGATCTATCTGCTCGGCACCGATGGCACGATTCGCCCCGCCGTGCAGGAGGATCGCGTTCTCACCCGAATCATCGACCTGGATCACAGCGTGCCCCGTTTTTATCTCGGGATCAATCTCGATCAACGAGACATCAACGCCGGCGTCTTTGAGTTTGAGTAACAGCCATCGCCCGTCTTCACCAATCCGGCCAGCGTGTGTCACAGCCGCACCGGCGCGGGCCAATGCGACCGACTGGTTGGCACCCTTGCCTCCTGCGAACACGTCCAGCGAAAGGCCCGCGATGGTTTCACCCGGACGGGCCATGTGATCCACACGGTGGACGTAGTCGATGTTCACTGAGCCGAAGTTGAGGATGCGCATGGGTGATATCGATGTGCGGGGGCGGTGGTTGAACACCTTGCGAAACCCCATCCTTCCGGATGGGGCTATGCGGGCTACTTGAATGGGTTTACAACAAGAGGTAACCCAAAGCAGGCAGTGCGACGATCAACAATACTGCAGACCCGCAGCCCGAACGGCCGTTCGCCTGTTCAAGCAGTTCCCACTTCGCCGCCTCTTTGTAAGCATCGTCTCCGCTGGCGAACGACTCGAAGGCCGCGACGATATCCTCGGCTGAGAACTCCTGGCCCCTCGCGACGAATTGTTCGTCGGTATTGGCATCGCGATACTCAAGCACCAGCCCCCCGGTGCCTCCGCCGGCCTGCATGAACGAGTTATCGTCCAATGTCAGGATCGCAAAATCGGTCTTGAGGTCGGCAACAGCCTGGACAGCTTCCTTGATCGTAAAGTCGTCGATCGAATCGTAATCCCGGTCGGCGGTTTCAAGTCGCATGGATGCCTCGTTGTTCTTCACCACGCCGCCGGGGGCCGGGGCCGGTGGGCGGGGATCACACGTCCAGATTCTTCACGTCCAGCGCGTGGTCTTCGATATATTTCCTGCGAGGCTCGACTTCTTCACCCATCAGGATGCTGAAAAGTTTCTCAGCCTCGCTGGCGGTGTCCCAGGTAACACGCAGGAGTACGCGGTCGGCGGGATTCATCGTGGTTTCCCAGAGTTGCTCGGCATCCATCTCGCCTAGCCCCTTGAAACGCTTGATCTCCATGCCGTGTTTGCCGTGGTCGAGTATCGCCGCGACAACCGCACCAAGGTTAACCACGGGGACGACGATAGACTCGCCCTTGGCATCTTTAGCGTGCAGCTCAAAACGTGTCGGGCCTTGCACGCCGGTGACGGATTGGGTGTGCTTGAGGAAATAATCGTCGATCAAAAGCCCAAGGTCGGTGATCTTCTTAAACAGGCGTTCCAGTTCCTTGACCTCGTGAAGTTCTTTGCGTGTGGCGCGCCGAGTGGTGGGTTGCTCCTGGCCTTTAAGCTGGGACTGGCCGGCCTCGCCGATGACCTTGTCCATATCGGGGTCGGTTTCAGATAGGCCGTGCTTTTCGCGGAAGGCGTCTTCATCCTGCTCAGCCCAGAAGAAGTGGTCGCCGGTGACACCGTTGCTGTTCTCGCTAGGCGGGACGTTGAGGTGGATACGTGGGAGGCGGTTCTGACCTTCGGGGTCATTGACGCGTTGATCCAGCAATTCCTCAAAGGTCAGCCCCCTGCGTTCCACGACGGAGATCAGGTCCTGGATGTGTTCGAGTGATTTCATCGCCTCGGCAAGTTGTTCACCGGTGAGTTTGACCTCTTCGGTCCGGTCGTCTTTGAATGCGATCAGTGCTGTGTCGGTGGTGCCCAGGGTACTGAGCAGTGTGCGCATCCGTTTTTCGTTGAGGACGAACTCGCTCTTCTTGCCGCGTGTCACCTGATAGAGCGGGGGCTGAGCGATATAGATGCGTCCCTGGCGGACCAGCTCGGGCATCTGCCTAAAGAAGAACGTCAGCAGGAGCGTGCGGATGTGGCTGCCGTCGACGTCGGCGTCGGTCATGATGATGATCTTGCCGTAGCGCAGCTTGTCGATGTTGAAGTCGTCGGTGCCGATGCCGCAGCTAAGAGCCTGGATGATGATGCGGATTTCCTCAAAGCCCAGGATCTTATCGAGGCGTGCTTTTTCGACGTTGAGGATCTTGCCCTTCAAGGGGAGGATGGCTTGTGTTCTGTGGTCGCGTCCGCCCTTGGCAGAGCCGCCGGCGGAGTCGCCTTCCACGAGGTAGATTTCTGATTCTTCGACGTCTTTGCTGGTGCAGTCGTAGAGCTTGCCGGGGAGTCCGCCTGAATCGAACGCGCCCTTTCGACGGGTCAACTCACGGGCCTTGCGTGCGGCCTCGCGTGCCTGGGCGGCCACGAGTCCCTTCATGCAGATCCGCTTGGCGTCTTGAGGATGCTCCTCGAGCCAGGCGCTGAGCTGTTGGCCGACGGAGGTATTAACAAAAGACTCGACCTCGGCGTTGCCCAGCTTGGTTTTGGTCTGCCCCTCGAACTGAGGCTCGGCAACCTTGACGGAAATAATCGCAGCAAGCCCTTCACGAAGGTCCGCACCGGTAGGGGGCGTATCGTTCTTGAGGATATTGGCGTTGCGGGCGTAGGTGTTGAGGCTGCGAGTCAGCGCGGTCTTGAATGCCGAGAGGTGCGTGCCGCCCTCGATCGTGTTGATGTTGTTCGCAAACGAGAGCAGGGTTTCGTTGTAGGTGTCGTTGTACTGGATCGCGATCTCGCAGACCAGGCTCTGCTCGGGGTCTTCGGTCTTGAAATAGATCGGCGGATCGAGCAAGACGTTCTTGCCCTCGTTCAGCGAGGTCACGAAGGATATGATCCCGTCGGGGAAGCAGTAATCGTGCCGTTTTTCAGAGCGTTCCTCGGTGATGGAGATCTTAAACCCGGGGTTGAGGTACGCCATTTCCTTAAGCCGACCGGCAAGTGTCTCGAAGCGGAACTCGATTTCGGGAAATATCTGCGGGTCGGGCTTGAAGGTGACTTTCGTACCGGTCTTGGAGCGTTCGCCGATCACATGAATCTCTTCGGAGACGACGCCGCGCTCGAAGCTCATCACATGGAGCTTGCCGTCACGGGCGACCTCAACCTCGAGGTATTCACTGAGCGCGTTGACGACGCTGGCGCCCACGCCGTGCAGCCCGCCTGAGACTTTGTAGGAGTCGTGGTCGAACTTCCCGCCGGCATGCAGGACGGTCATGACGATCTCGACGGTCGGCCGACCATTGAGCTTGGGGTTGCTGTGCTGGTAAGGCCCGACGGGGATGCCCGAGCCGTCGTCCATGATGCTGATCGAGCCGTCGGCGTTGAGCTTGACCTCCAAGTGATCGCAACGACCGGCCATATGTTCGTCGATCGAATTGTCGACGATTTCATAAACCAGGTGGTGCAAACCGCGCGCGGTGGTGTCGCCGATGTACATCCCCGGACGCTTGCGGACGGCTTCCAGGCCCTCAAGAACCTTGATGTTCTGTTCGGAATACTCGCTCGTTGGCTTGGTGGCCGTGGAGGTGGTTGTCGGCGAGGAAGAGGCGTTGACGGTTGATTGTTCGTCCATGATCGAGTGCCTTTATTATCCGCCCGGGGAGAAGCATAAAATGCGGCTTTTCCCCTTAAAAATAAGGTGTTTTTTGTCTCGCAGATGATAGCAGAAACCGGCCCCCGAAGCTAGCTTGAGAAGGCCTGTGCGGCTGTGTAAAAGGCACTAAAAAACGGGCCTGAAAGGTGCAAAAAATCAGGTAATAAATCGGCTAAAACACGCCCGATCAAGCTACTCAACGGCGTCGGGGTTAACGAGCTAAGGTTTCGCCTCTGCGGGCTTGGCGGGGGCGGGTTCTTCGACGGGGGCTTGCACAGGGTCTTCGGCCTGCTGTTCTTCAATCGAGGCTTCATCAATCGGTGGATCATCCGCCGCAAGGACATCCTCCGTCGCTTCTTCCACCGGCAGGTCGGCGACGGGCACGGGAGTCTTGGCACGCACAGCGGTGATCTTGGCACGCAGTCGATTTGCCAGGCTCGCCAACTCCGGGTCCTGCTTGAGGTCTTCGGGCGATGCCCCACGCAGATGCGCGGAGGCTCCGGACCATGCACGCAGTGCCTCAGGCTCTCGGCCCAACCGGTAAAGGGTATCCCCAAGGTGATCACTGATGACCGCGAGGGTCGCGGTGCCAACCCCGCCGGGGCCATTTGCCCGCACACGGACAATCGCCGCTTCACGGGCCTTGCGAAGCCAGACCTCGGCATCCTCGAACCGCCGCAACTTATAATAAGCCCAGCCCAGCGAATCCATATACGCCTCAGTGGTCGGACTACTATCCACCGCACGCCGGATCATCTTAAGCGCCTTGGCGGGGTCTTCATTGCGCATCAGCATGGCGTAACCCAGGCCGTTGTTGGTCGGGCCGTGGTCGGGGAATTTTGCAAGCAGGTCGCGCATGATCTGCTCGCCGCGCTCCCGATCACCCTGATCGGTGACGGTCATCGCCAGCAGGTAAGTCAGCTCGGCTTCGTGCTTAGGGAAACGTGCGACAGCCTGAATGATCCGCTGCTCAGCAAGATCTGGTTTGTCCATGTCCGTCAACGCCGACGCCAGCAAGCTGATCAAAAGGATCGGGTTTTCTATGTCCTCCTTGGCCAACGCCTCTTCCAGAACATCCACCGACTGCTGAAACCTGCCCCACCGGCGGTAGAGAAAACCCAACTGGCTGGCGCGGATCGATCCCTCCGGCTCAAGCAGAAGGATGCGCTCCTGGACCTCGAACAACTTCTCCTGATCGCCGGCACCACTGTAAAAACGCTGCGCCATCCGCAGCAGCCTCAGGTCGTCGGGGTTGGCCTGCAGGCGGTCTTCCAACAGTGCTATCGCTTCGCCGGTTCGGCCTGCGGCGTGGTAGGTATCCAGCAACTGGTTCAGAGCCTTGCCATCGTTTGGGTTCTCGGCAAGCAGACCCTCCAGCAGCGCAGCCGCACGGTCATAATTTCGGCTGGCTTCGTGGAGCTGCGCCTGAACCAGCCGACCGGTTCGGCTGTTTGGGATCGTGCCCAGCAGGCGCTTGACCAGGACACGCCACTTGGCGGTCTGATCTTCGATCGGCGACTTGCGCCCAGGTGCCGGGTCGTAGAGGTCCAGCAACGCGGCATATAAAACCTCGGCCTTGGGCTTGGCATTGAGCGCATCCAGCAGTGTCCGCTCGGCGGTCTGAGCTTGGCCCAGCGTCAATTCCAGATTGGCTTTGTTGATGACCAGCCGAACATCCCCGCCGGTGTCACGGATCACGCGGTCGATTAATTCAACCGCCTCCTGGATTTTGCCGGTCTTCGCCAGCACGCTCGATCGCAACAGGATCACGCCGGTGTGGTTAGACCCCGATAAGGGTTCGAGCACGTCGGCTGCGGCGTCGAAGTCATTTTGCACGATCAAGGCTTTGGCCAACTCAACCCGCGCAACCGCCAGCTCCGGCTCGCGTTTGACCGCAGCCTGAAACTGGGCTTGCGCATCCTGATATTGCTCGAGCATCGCCAGGCAAAGCCCCCGTAACACGATGCGCATCGTCCCAATTGGCCCATCCTTGTCGGTGTCCCCGATGACATCCGCAAGCGCCTGGGGGGCTTGGGTGTGCGTCACCAGAGCCGAGCCGTATTCATCCGCCATGTCGGGTGCCGCAGACATCAGCTCCGCGGTCAGATCGATCGCTTCAGCGAGTGTTTTTTCATCGTGCGGGGATTGATCCTCAGGCAGAAGATAGTTTCGCAGCAGTGTGTAGAACGCCCGCCGATCCTGGGGGGCCTGTGTCAGGTGATCGGCCAGCAGTTCGCGAGCCTGATCCGTGGTCAGGACGTCGGCGGTCGCAATAGCAAGTGCCTCGGGTCGGCCCTGGCTCTCGTAAATCGACTGCAACGTCTGCGCGAGGCTGGCTGCGGAGACGCCCTGATTAACAACGTAGCGGACCATCGCCAGAGATTGCGCATCGCCTTGATGTCGTTGCACCTGCTCGATCACGAGTCGTTCAGCCAGGTCGTAATCACTGAGCCGAAGCGCCGCGTAGACCCTGCGTTTATCGAGCTTGATCGCGTCGCGAACGCCGTCCTCAAGCGCAAGGCGGTACACATCCAACGCACGCCCGGGCTGATCCAGATGCATGTACAGATCGCCGAGCAGTTGCCGGGTGACACCGATCTGCCGCCGTAACAGCGACTGATCCCGAGCGTAGATAGAAGACCCGATGGGCCTGGACGTCCGCTCGATATATTGGTCGAACTGCTCGATCGCAGCGGAGGCGTGCCCCATGCTGCGCAGGGTGTTGCCCAGGAAGTGACGGGCCAATTCGGTGAGGGCCGGGTTGGTGTGATCGCGGATCAAGACTTCATGGAAGAGCACCGCCGCCTCGTCGTGGTCGCCCTTCTCGATCGCGAACCGCCCGAGGATGAACAGGCTGCGTGCATCGTCAGGCGTGATATCGACCGCCCGCCGGAAATACTGCGCGCCCTTGATGCGGTTGCCGGACCGTGTGTAGATTTCACCAAGAAGCCGAAGCAGCGTCGGCTCATTGGGCGACAATCTCAGCGCTGATTCCAGTTGTTTCTTGGCTGTTGCGATGTCGCCTTCAAGCCAGGCCACTCGACCGGCGACGTAGGCTTTTTGCGCCGCCAGGGGTGGCTCGGCCTGAGCGTCCGGGGTGTCCGGGGTGTCCGGGGTGTCCTGAGTTTCTGGTTGAACGACGGCGTCTAAAAACGCGGGCCGATCTAATGAAGTCAGAACCTCGTCGGTTAAGAGTTTGGCCTTGGCCAAGCTTTCGCCTGTAAGCGGTGAGATTGAATCGGTGGATATCCCCGGGGGCAATTCGACGCCGTAGCGCAAGGGAACTCGGCTATAACGCCGGAAGGTGCTGCGATCACCTGAGCCTGTGCCCGATTGGCAGCCCGTGAACAAGACCAGCCAGAGTGCCGAAAAAACGATGATCCGTCTAACTGTCATGCGAGCCGATCCTGTCTACGTCCATGCGTCAATCAGGGGATGACTTTGTTCAGCGGGTAGCTGAAGATCGCGGTGGCCCCCGCCCGTTTCAGTGCCGGGGAAAGATCTCGCTCAACCCGCGCTTCCAACACCACCTCGATGGCGACCCACTGCTTGTCCGCCAGGTCGTTGACGGTCGGGGACTGCTCAGCGGGGAGGAGCTTTAAGACCGCATCCAATGAGGCACGCGGCACGTTCATCTTCAAGCCGACCTTCGACTTCGCATCAATCGCCGCCAACAACAGCAGCGACAGGTCTTCGATCTTAGCCCGCTTCTTGGGGTCGTTCCACGCCTGCTTGTTCGCAATCAGGCGGGTGGTCGAAGTCAGCAGGGTGTCGATGACCCGCAGCTTGTTAGCCCGCAGGGACGAGCCGGTCTCGGTGATATCGACGATGGCATCGACCAGCCGGGCCTTGACCTCGGTAGCGCCCCAACTGAACTCGATTTTTTTGACATCGATTTTACGGTCTTTGAAGTAGCGTTTCGTCGTGCCGATCAATTCGGTGGCGATGATGCCGCCGGCGAGATCTTCCGGCTTCTGATAATCCGATTCCTCGGGAACCGCCAGTACCCAGGTGGCCGGGTTACTGGTGGCGCGGGAGTAGCGAAGCTCGCAAACTTCGTGGACGTCCGAGTTGTTTTCGACGACCCAGTCGTGGCCGGTGATTCCCAGGTCGATCACGCCATCCTCGACGTATCGGCTGATCTCCTGGGCACGGAACATGACCGCAGCAAGGTCGGGGTCGTCGATGTGTGGGAAGTAGGATCGGCTTGGGATCGTGATTTCGTACCCCGCCCGCTTAAACAAATCGACGGTCGCGTCCTGAAGGCTTCCCTTGGGGATCCCGATACGCAGAAGCGCATCTTTTAGTTTTGTATTCATCGGTGTCACTTCTTCTTCGTTCGCGCGGGGGTCTTGCCGGGGGTCTTGCCGGGGGTCTTGCCGGGGGTTTTCTTGGTTGTTTTCTTAGTCGTCTTCTTGGTGGTTTTTTTTGTGGTTTTGACGGTCGGCTTCTTGGTCGTCTTGGTGGTCGCCGCTGGTTTCTTGGTCACTTCAGGGGCATCATCTGCTTTCTTGACGGCCTTGGATTTCTTAGGCGACTTCTTTTTGGCAGGCTCCCGCTTCTGGTCTTCGCGAGAGGTATCGACGCCAAACAACTGCGGCTCGGCGTACTCCAGCACCGAGGCCGGGGTCTTGCAGCCATCGGACCATGCCTGCAACAGCAGATGGGCCTCGACCGACGGATCACCGGCCTTAAACTGCCGAAGCAACAGCGTCTCGACCTCTGCGGGCGTAAATCCCTCACCGATCGCGCCTTCACGCTCCAATAAAACGACGAGCTTGCCATCGACCGGGATCGCGTGTCCGCCGAAGCACAACAGCATCACCGATGCCGAAACGTAGGGTATAACGCCGGTGAGCGTGTCCAGGTAATGCCGCTGCTCTTTTTTGGTCAGCGAGGCAACCTTGACCATCTTGTGGTCGTGTTCTCTTAGGTAAACATCGCGGAACGATTCGAGCAACCGCTCGACCCGCCAATGCGCCCGGGGGTAATCCTCGCCGATCACCTCGATGATCTCCAGGGTGTGGCTGACGCGCAGCTCGTTGTTATCAACCATCTGCTCCATCAGCGCGTCGTAGGCCTGCTCGGCCTTGCGGCGGGTGGTGTCGGCCTGCAGGAAGGCCATGACCATCTGCGTGGTCGGCTCGTAGGCCGGGGCCTCCAGGTCTTTGTGCTTGGCCTTGAGCCGGCGGATCAGGGCGTTGAGCTTTTTGATCTGTGCGGGTTCGTGCTTCACTTGCGTCAATCCTCTGAGGCTGGTGGGTCGTTGGTTTGGATATCGAGTTGCGCGTTCGTGTCGGCGGTGGTGTCAGGCGTGTCGGCATCGTCGGACGACGGCGACTCATCTTGTTGCGTCGGGGTCTTCTCTAAACCGCGATGGATCGCTTCCATCACAGCGGCCTGCTTCTTCAGCGATTCGTCCAAGACGAACTTGAACCGGGGCACGGTACGGGTCGCCATTTTCTTGAATACCAGCGTCCGGATGTGCCCGGTCGCGTGGCGTAGGCCGTGGATGTTCTTGCTCTCTTTTTCCTGAGGCATGACGGACACGAAGATGGTCGCGTTTCTCATGTCCGACGAAATCTTCACCCGGGTGATGCTGATAAAGCCATCGATGCGCGGGTCCGCCATGTCCCGCTGGAGGATCTCGGCGATCGCCTTTTTCAAGGTCGCTTCGAATTGTGCAATACGGTGACTCATGGTTTGCTAACGTCCGTTCAATCTTTGCCCATCCCGGTAAGTATCTCAATCCGGTGGTCGGCTAACACATACCCGTGTCCGGCCCGGAGCTTATTCAGTATCCCGTCCAGCATGCTCTGGCAGTGAGGCACGGCGGTACTCACCACGGCCATCCCCAGCGTCGCTGTCCGGTGGACATCTTGTGTATCGACTTCAGCAATCGCCACCTGATGTTCCCGGTGCAGGCGGTCCTTGAGGCTGGCAACCACGCGGCGTTTATCCTTCAACGATTGCGCCCCGCCGATCGTCAGCTCAACCTGAAGGATGCCGATGATCATGGCGGGGGTGGTTAGTGGTTGGTGATGAGTGTTCTGTCGTTGATGTTAATCACACGGCGATACGGCCCGGTGTTCCGTCGCGGTTACTTGGCGGAATTCCTTTCCAACCACCCACCACGAACACCAACCACCGCTCTACTCCAGTTTCCTCTTTACCTGCTTGACGTTGTAACAAACGATCGTGTCGCCGGGCTTGAGGTCATCAAAGCCCTTGAGACGGATGCCGCACTCGGTGCCAGCCCGGACCTCCTTGGCGTCGTCCTTCACCCGGCGGAGGCTCTCGATGTCGCGGTCGTCGGTCACAACGATCCCGTCCCGCTGAAGCCGGGCCTTGCCGGACTTCTGGAACGTGCCCTCGGTGACGATACAACCGGCGATCATCCCCAGCTTGCCGATCTTAAAGACCTCCTTGACCTCGGCCTGACCCAGAATTTCTTCCTGAGTCTCAGGATCGAGCATGCCTTCCAGTGCCTGGGTAAGGTGATCGGTGACGTCGTAGATAATCCGGTACAAGCGGATGTCCACGCCCCGAGTCTCGGCGATTTCCTTCACCGTGCTGGTTGCGACCACATGGAACCCAATCACGATCGCGGCGGAAGCGTCGGCGAGCAGCACGTCGTTCTCGGTCACACCACCCACAGCAGAGTGGATTACCTTGACGCTGACTTCGTCGTTGCCCAACTCTTCGAGGCTCTTGCGTAGCACTTCCATCGAACCCTGCACGTCGGCTTTGAGCACGACTCGGAGCTGGTTGACCTGGCCGGCCTTGATGGTGGCGGCGAAGTTGTCCAGCGTGACCTTCGTCCGGCTCGCCAGCATCTTCTGACGCTCGGCATCGCGGTACTGCTGGGCGACACTCTCTGCTTTTTGTAGCGTCTGGGTGACGTAGAACTTGTCGCCGGCGTCGGGGATCACGTCGATGCCGGAAAGCTCCAACGGCGTCGCGGGGCCGGCGTCCTTGATTGATCTTTTGCGGTCGTTGGTCATGTCACGCACGCGGCCAAAAGCACGACCGATCACGATGAAGTCGCCAACCTTGATCTGACCATCCTGCACCAACACACGGGCAACCGAACCCCGGCCCGTTTGCATCTCGGCTTCGATCACCGCACCGCGAGCAGGCCCGCCGTAGTCGGCCTTGAGTTCCAGCAATTCGGACTGGTAATCCAGCACTTCCAGAAGATCCTGGATGCCATCACCGGTCTCCGCAGAGGTCTTGATGATTTCAGTTTCACCGCCCCACGCCACGGGGTTCAGCCCGTGCTCGGCGAGTTGGCCATAGATCTTCTGAACGTTTTCCTCGGTCGCCTGGGGGAGGTCACTCTTATTGAGAGCAACAATCACAGGGACATCTGCCGCCTTGGCGTGGTTGATCGACTCAATGGTCTGAGGCATCACGCCGTCGTCCGCAGCAATGACCAGCACAACCAGGTCGGTCATCCCAGCACCGCGGGCACGCATCGAAGTAAACGCTTCGTGGCCGGGCGTATCCAGGAAGACAACGGTCTTGTCCTGGTCATCCCCGCCCTTGACGGTGACACGATACGCACCGACGTGCTGCGTGATGCCGCCCGCTTCGTGCGCTGCGACGTCGGCCTTACGGATCTTATCCAATAGCGAGGTCTTACCGTGGTCGACGTGACCCAACACCGTAACAACCGGAGGCCTGGGACGCTCATCGACCAACTCGCGTTCAGCGAACTCCTGTTCGACGATTTCCTCAGCGGTCTGCTGTTCCTTGACCACCAGCTCGATGTCGTACTCCATCGCGACTTCCATCGCGGCCTCGGTCTCAATCGCCGAGTTGATGGTGACCATGATCCCCTTCTTGAAGAGCCATTTCATGGCCTCATTAGCCTTGATCCCGGTGGCGGCGCTGAGCGCCTTGATGGTGACCGGCTCCTGGATCTCGACCTTGCCACCTGTGACAACGGCGCTCTGAGCGGCCTGGCCGGTGTGTTCGTTTTTACGCAGGTTGTGTCGGCGTTGCTTGAGGAAGCCGGTGGCTCCGGACAGCCTGGCGTCCAGTTCTTCCATGTCGGCCTGGCTGAAATTGGTCGGGCCGGTAGGCAGGGCGTCGCCGGAGCGTCCCCTGCGTGTGTTCATGCCGCGTCGTTTGTTCGGGCGTGCGGGTCCACCTGCCCCACCACCGCCGCCGCCAGCACCCTTGCCTCGGGCCGGGCCACGGGCGCGAGTGATCCCAGGGACACCGTCGTCCTGTTGGTAGCCACCACCGCCGCCGCCGCCGCCACCCTGCCCACCAGCCGGTCGGCGAGCACGCGGCGCGCGCTCAGGCTCGGGTTTTTCGATACGCAGAACCTTGGGGCCTTTAAGCTGAACCTGTTGCGGCTTAGCCAACATCTTACCAACAGGCTTGATGATGTCGGGCCGGGTCGGGACATTGGGCTGGCCCATCGGGCCGACCGGCTTCTTGACCGCCGGCGCCGAAGCCGCGATCGGGGGAGCCGTATCACTTGGGGGATCAATAGCCGCAGGTGCCGCTGGCTGTGTCGATGTCTCCACCGCAACGGCGGGTGCTTCTTCCACAACAGCGGTCGGCTCTTCGGATGCGGCGGCAGGCTCAATCTTCTTCGCCTTCGTCGCTTTCGTGGCCTTGACTGCCTTGGTCGCCTTAGTGACTTTGGTGGCCTTGGTCGCTTGCTTCGGCGCTTCGGGCGGAGCCTCGAGGGTCGCGGTTGCGGTCGATGCATCTGCATCGCCACCTTCCGGCGCATCCGACTTGGCGGCGGCCTTCTTACGCGGCTTGCGGACCTTTTCAGGTCCACCTTCTCCGCGGTCTCGATGGCGGTTCCAGCATCGGAAGCCTCTTCACCAAACCACTGCCGGATGGTCACGGCCAAGCCGATCTTCACCGTCGACATGTGGTTAGTGATACCGGGAACGCCTTCGGCATCGCACTTCTCGACGATGGCTTTGCTCTTGACGCCCAGCTCTTTGGCTAACTCGAATACGCGCTTGGCTTTGGCCAAGTCCTGCTCCTTCCGGCCTTATACATGACCGGCCTGGGGGTCGACGGTGCCCTGTTTGGCCCGTCGGGATTCATTTACCACCTGCGATCAGGCGGTCTCACTACTAGTCTGCTTATCAGTTTCGGTTTCGGTTTCGGTTTCGGTTTCGGTTTCGGTTTCAGCTTCGGCTTCGGCTTCATCAACCTTCTCGGCATCGGCGGCAGCTTCGGCATCGTCGCCCGCTTCCGCTTCACCGCCCGCTTCGGCTTTTTCTTCCGTTTCTTCCGCGACCGGCTCATCGCCAGCGGTCGGGGCTTCGGCCTGCTCAGCCTGGCGATTCTCCAACATATCCACAATCGAACCACCCCCAGCACCCGGCAGAATATCGCCCAACACCGACGCGGCCTGCGCCTCGCCCGGCATCGACGCCAACTCGGCCTCACGCTGCTTGCGGGTACGCTCAGCCTCTTCCTTCTCCTTGGCCTGCTCCTCAGCAACTTCCTTCGCCCGAACAGACGCGGTCGTCACCATCAGCTCAGCCAACTCCTCATCCATACCCAGCGTCTCTTCCAGGTACGGCGCGCCGACCTCTTCCAGGTCGAACACACTGATCACGCCCAACGCTGCGAGCTTGTCGATCTGCTCCTCATCTAATCCTTCGATCGTCTTGAGGCAGGCCTCCAACACGTCCAGGCTCTTGGTGAACTCGGCAGGCGTCAAAATATCGACATCCCACTTGGTCAGCCTCGCCGCCAGACGCACGTTCTGACCGCGCTTGCCGATCGCCAGCGACAACTGATCTTCATTAACAACCACCGTCGCACGCCCAAGCTCAAAGCACAACGAGATCTCCACGACCTCCGCCGGCTTCAGCGAGTTCTGAATCAATATCTGGCTGGACTCGTTCCACCGAACAATGTCGATCTTCTCGCCGCCCAGTTCATCCACAATATTCTTGATCCGGCTGCCACGCACCCCGACGCACGCGCCGACCGCATCCACCTTCGAGTCAATAGAACTAACAGCGATCTTCGTGCGGTGCCCAGGCTCCCGCGCCATCGCCTTGACTTCAATAATCCGCTCCGCAACCTCCGGCACCTCGATCTCAAACAGACGACGGATAAACATCTCATCGCCCCGGCTCAGCACGATCTTCACCTGATTGCCCGCATCACGGACATCCAAAATCAGGCAACGCACACGCTCGCCGGGCTGGTGCTGCTCGCCGGGGATCTGCTCGCTACGAGGCATAAAACCTTCCGCACGACCGATCGACACCACCAGCGAACCGCCCTCATAACGCTGGGCCATCCCGGTGGTCAGTTCGCCGACCCGGTCGATGTATTCATTATAAATACTGGCCCGCTCGTCCTCGCGGAACCGCTGGATCATCACCTGCTTGGCTGTCTGCGCGGGGATTCGGCCAAGGTCCGCTAGATCGATCTCATCCTCACCCCGCCACACCCGGATCTCCCCGGTCAGCCGATCAACCTCGGAAACAAACTCATCGGTATCCAGCGCGTTGTAGTGCTTGCGCGCAGCCGACACCATCGCCTGCTCGATATCCGAGAACAGTGCTTCCTTATCGACGTTCCGATCCCGCGAGATCGAATCGATCAGCCGAAGCATTTCCGCGCTGTTAATGGCCATGGTCGTATCCTGCTTTCTTACCGTTCTTTGATCCCAGACCCGCCCGCGTCAACCTTCCCGACACGCACAAGCCCGGTGTTTGCCAAATTGTCGTCCACGCTTCACAAACAGGCGGCGGACACAAGCCCTAAATAATCCTCAACAATCCGAAACACATTCAGCCACAAAAAGTCACAAGGCAAATCGTTTCGGAGGGGTCCACAGATTACGCAGATTTCACAGATTCAAGCCAAGATTCGTAACCATCCCATTTCCCATCTTCTTCTTAAAATCCTCTTCCCAATCTGTGTAATCTGTGGGCCATCCCCTTCTGACGTCTTTGTCTTCTCTTTTCTTTTCTCTGTCCGAACTCTGCCTTACTTATCTCTGCGTCCTCCGCGTCCTCTGCGGTGAAGTTCTTTCCCGGCTTCCAACCTCTTCTCCCAACCTTCGCGCTCTTCGCCCCTTCGCGGTTCACCCCTACCCCCCAAACAAAAAACCACGCAGCGAATCCCGCTCGTGGCCCAAAACAATCGGCACTCGGCAATGGACCCATCTATATAAAGGCCCAACCGACGCCGGCAAGATAAACGGATAACAGGCTAAGCCCGCAAAGCCACCCCCTCGCCGCGGATCATCCGCTTAAGGAGGCCCTTAACGAGCCTTGGCATACCGTCGCTACGGAGGTGATGGGCCAAACCCATCACTTGTCCGACGCTCCCGTGCCAGTCATTGCCTGTCTCTGCTGCATCCGTTACTGCCTCAGGCTACACAATCCCCGCCGACACCATGCCGACGATGAACCCATAAGTGTAGATAAACCCCCCGCTGTGTCAATAGCTGCCCGCCACCGATCTTCCCCAACCACCGCCCCACCACTGACGCAACACACCCTAACACAACCCTTCCGCATCGCCCCTCATCCCCACCCTTGGGCCTCCCCGGCCACCGGGCAGAACAACGGTATCCGACACTGTTTCTTCCTCGGTACGATCATCCCTGAATCGGGTAGCCTGCTGTGGCTCGACTTCGACCTGGTTCGTTTGGAAACCCTGCCCGTTTGAGCAGAGAATAATAGGTATTCACAGCCTTTATCTAAATTGTGATGGCTAACCAGTCAGCCATAAACTACGATGTCGCTAGCCTTGGCGGGATTTTGTTCGGCTGGCGTCTGAGAGTGCAGCGAATACCAAAGTACCACCATTCTCAATACCCACTCGGTGGGTACACCTTATCCCTTGTACTCACACCACCATTAGAAAAAACAACATGACAAAACCATTCATAGTACTTAACGCGGGTTTGTGCATTCTGTTATTCATAACAATGCCTGCACGGGCCGAGATTGTTGCCGAAAACTTAAACGGCGGCCTGGGCGTCACGCTTCCACATTATGTGGGGCAGTCCTTTACGACCGGCCCCGCCGCCCAGTACTCCCATATTTCGTTCAATTTCTACAACGATATCCCCGGAAATCCCGTTCTCGCCACGCAGGCCTATGCCAACGTGGACCAAACCTATTTTTTGTTGAGCTCGGAATATCTGGGAAGGAACGATGGGTTGAGCGCGGGGTTGTCTGCCTACACGGCCAGCACGACGGGTGTTTCGGGCAATCAATGGGTCTTTCATCCCTCGGTGACGCTCACCGGTAACACCCAGTATTGGCTATACGGGAGCATTAATGACTCTGTCCCTATCGCTCAGACATTCACGGTCGGCGGTGGTGATCCCTATTCGGGCGGACAACGATACCATTCAGGCGGCGGCCCCGGGAATGTCTTCTCGGTGCAGACCGGAACCGACCTCGCGTTTACCATTAACAGCACGCCGGTTTCCATTACGGGCGACCTCGACGGCGACGGTTTCGTCGGCATCACCGACCTTAATATCGTGTTGGGTGCCTGGAATCAGAGCGTTCCCCCCGCTAACCCCCTAGCGGACCCGTCGGGTGACGGGTTCATCGGCATCGAGGACCTGAACGTGGTACTCGGCAACTGGAACGCTGGCACGCCGCCGACTAATACCAGCAACATCCCCGAACCAGCGTCCGTGGCGATGATAGCAATTGGAGCCCCATTGTTGCTGCGACGACGAAGATCATGAAAGACCTGGTAGACGATCACCCTACCCCCAGATAACCCAACACCCTCGGCCTCTCCTGCACTGGCTTCGGCCGCTCCCGCCATTTGCGCCCAATCACTAAGCTCAGGTAAGAAGCGGTGTCGGATACCGTTGTTCTGCAATCCACCTACCCACCTCTTCCCCCAACACCTCCGCAAACGCCGCCGCGCAGCATCGGATAACCGTTTCGTTGACGTTGCCTTCCCCCTTGTTAAAGTCGTCCTCAGCCGTGGCGAAGGCGTTGGTGACGTGAAGCAGTGAGGCGATTTCCACACCGCGTACCTCGGCCAGGGTCATCAAGGCGGCGACTTCCATTTCTACGGTGGGGATATCTCACCCCGGCAACACGACGCCCGGTGGCGGGTTCCCGGTACGGGTCTACCGCCGCCTACGTCCGGCCATCACACCGGCACCGATCAACAACACCACCAGCGTCCCCGGCTCAGGGACCGATGCCGTGTTCGCGGGCGGCGGCGTGCCTGCGTTCCAATTCCCCAAAACTGCGTTGAGGTCGGCGATCCCGATGAAGCCGTCGCCGGACACATCACCCAGGGGCCAGACGCCTGCGGGGGAAGCCTGGTTCCATCGGCCAAGGATCAGGTTCAGGTCATCAATCCCAACGAACCCATCATCATCCAGATCACCCGCCAGGTGCGGAGCGGTGGCGACCACTTCAACACGCACCCGGTCGGCAAGATAGGTGACAAAGAACCGTGTGGTCCCGCCGACCAATGTGCCGGTCACATCATTAAACGTGCCAACGATCGAGGAGGCGGTGAGGATATCGAAGCTGTCGCCGAGTGTCGGAGCGAACGCGGTATCGAGGATCGTCAGCTCCAGCGTGCCGTCGAGCGTGGCGGCGCCTGTAATGGCCAGCAGATCGTGGCCCGATCCGGGGTTAAATCCAGCGATCTCGATGGCGAGGTTGGCGTCGATGGCCTGCGTGTAAGTGCCGTCGATATTGAGAATACCCGGGGACAATCCAGGGGAGACGGTGCCGCCGAGGTTGTCAACATTGGCGTTGATCTGCCCTGTGCCTGCAAGCGTGACGGCGATATCGCCTGTCTCTGATGAATTTGCAGGAGGTACAAGTAAAGCACCACGCAGAATAACATTGCTGGCGTTGATCGTGCCCTGGTCGAGGTTGATCGCACCGTGGTAAACATTGATGTCGCCGGTGACATCCAGCAGCCCGGCGTTGGAGATGTTCAACTCGGCGTTGGACCCGTAGGTGAAGGTGCTGGTGGTGAAGTTGCCCAGCGCCACGGAATTGACGGAGATCGTGGAGCCGGGATCGGTGATGTTGACGACGCCCTTGGAAATCCTTCGGTTCGCCAGACTGAGTTGTCCGGCAGACACCGTGCCGCCGTTACTGACGTTGAGGTTCCCCTCAGCGAAAAAAATGCCGGCCCCAAAATAGATCTGCGGGTCATTATGAAACCCGACCCAGATAGTCGAAGCGGTGGTCCAGTTTGACCCGGCCCCGTCGATGTTAGCGACGCCCTTGAGCCTATCGCGCAGCCCGAAACGCCCGACAAACGCCTGCCCGGTCTGGATCGTCGCGCCATTAAGGACATTCAACTCGCCGTCGCCCTCGTAGCCGATGAACGTGTTGCCGGTGAACTGCGACCCCGAACTCCAACTCGAACCAACGCCTGTGACGGTAAGCACACCCCGGCCTTTGCGCGTCTTGCCGATGAATGATTCCTCCGCCGTGACCGTAGCGCCGTTTTGGATCGTCAACGTGCCGGTGTGCAGCGGAGGCGGGGGGAAGCTAGCAAAGTTGCCGATCTGATCGCCGGCCCCAACGGTAAGGGTGCCCCTGATAAAATTCACCGGGTGAAACAGGGTCCAGCCCGAATCCGCCCCATCGACGACGACATCGGCATCGGCGGACACCCCGATCGTGCCGTTCTGAATCGAGACCTGACCGCCGGCGGTAATATTCATCGAACCGTCACCCTCCAACCCCACCGTGATCGTGCTGCCGGTCAGCGATGAACCCGCGCCGGCAACATTGATCGAACCCGTGCCCGCGGTATCGCTGGGCAGTCCGTTATCCGCCAGCTTGCCGACGGTGATCGTGCTGCTGGAAACCGCGCCGCCGTTGGTGATGTCCAGCGAACCGGTGCCGCCGCCGGAGCCGAGCGTCACAACACTGTCAAAACCGTTGACCGTCCACTGCGAGCCGACCCCATCGATATTGACCGTGCCATCGCCGCCGAGTTGGCCTATGAAGTTGTTGCCGTTGCTCGTTACGATGCCGCCGTTGTTGATGTCAAGCGTGCCGGTACCGCCGGAGCCGACCCGCATCACCCCGGACAGCGCAACCGTGCCACCGGTGCCCACCGTCAGGCTGCCCGTGCTGGCCGTCGAGTGTGCCACCACCGCATTTACCCCGGCAAGCGTGCCGTTGTTGACTGACAACTCACCGACATCCCCTGGCCGTTCGCCGACGATCAGCGACTCACGCGTGATGTTCGGCTCGGTCAGGTTGTATTGAAAGCCGCCTAAATCAAACGCGACCTTGTCGTTGGCGATCACCGCCTGGCTGGCGGTTTGGTTCTGTGTGAAGTTCACCGTGTACGCCGCAACGCTGCCTAAGTGAAATAGCGCGTTGTCCGCTGCCACCGGCGTGACACCGCCGGCCCAGTTAGCACCGGTCGCGTAAGTCCCTCCCCCAGAGTTGGACCAACCTGTTCCCGGCTCACGCAGAGAAGGCACCGCAGCAAAACCAAACGTTAAGTCATCTAAGTAAATCGTCTTGGACGGATCGATCGGATCACCGCTACCAGGCTCGGGGGGCTGGACCGGCTCGGTCTCAAATTGAACCGTGCTGATCCCCGCCGGGTCGATCACGCCAACGAATTGATACGTGCTCCCAAAGGCGGTCACGTCCAGTGGGGTCGCCGAACCGTTGAGAAATATCGATACGTCGTTGAACCCGCTGGTCCCCGCGTTGCCCGCACGCACCCACCCGCCAAAGCCGAACATCGGCTCTTCAGCCGTAGCGAGAAAGCCGTCGAACGGCGAACCGGCCGGCGATGACTCCAATGCCCATTCACCCGTCCGTACCGAAAAACGCCTCACATCCACCCCACCGCCCAGCCCGGTCCAGGTCACACCCCGACTGGTCACATCCGCCACGGTCGTCGTCGCGAACGGCTCTAACAGCCCCCAAAAGTTGTCATTCTCAAAACCATCCGACGCGGTGACATAACCCATCGAAGCCAAGTCGCTGAGGTACAACGCCTCGTCGGTGTAGACCGTCGGGACCGCCAATACCGGGGAAATGAACCCCGACAAAATGACACACGAAAGGGCCAGGCGGTACGTTGTATTCATTGATGTTCCTTAAACTTACGATTCTAAATCCACCCACAACGCCACACGACACCAAGCTGTCGCGTGTCCCCAACCCGACTGAACAGGCGGCAGGTGCCTGCCACTGAAATGGCAACCACCCACCCTTTCTCCCTGCCGCCCCGTTGCCCCATCACCCCCGCTATCCCCGTGATGTTGTATCTGATATCCCGCCAAAAACGGCAATTGATGCAAATTATACAGCCCTGGCACCCCTGGAAGTACGTCCCAGATGACTTCCCTAACAGTATAAAAAACGGCCAAGCCTATTGATATCCGTAACTTCCCTCATATCACCCGGGGTAATTCCGGGGTAATTCCTTGATCGTGCGGGCCTGCGGGTCTGCCGGGTTGGCGCGGGCCAGACTCACACTTGATTCCAGCCACGATATCAGGCATAATGTTCGGCTCGAAACAAAAACCCCGGCCACGGGATATCACCTCGGATATCTCCGCTAAGCCAACAAGAGGACTCCATCGATGGCACATTCGGTCAGCGCCCGTAAACGTATCCGTCAGAACGCCAAAGCCCGGTCGGTCAACCGCTGGCGCAAGGGCAACATCCGCACCGCGATGAAGGACTACCACGAAGCCATCCTCCACGGCACGGTCGATGAGGCCAAGACCAAACTCACCGGGCTTTACAAAATGCTCGACCAGGCCGCCAGCGGCAGCACGATGCACAAAAACACCGCTGCGAGATACAAGTCCCGCCTAACAGCTAAGTTAAACGAAAAATCAGCCCAAACCGCCTGATGGTCTTATATAACAATCTAAAATATTTACTCAGCCCCGGCCCAAACCGGGGTTGTTTTTTGCGTCGATCGTGTAGATTAGCGTAACGTCGTTTTTAAGACGGGGTTAAATACAAGACCGGTGCCCGCCTGACTGTCCGGGGGATAAGCTCCACCGGATTGTGGCGGATTGCCGATGAGTTAGGGTGATTAGCTGTGCATAGCCGGAGGCGGGTGTTGAACGAGTACTCGAAAAATCAATCGATCGCCGGGGTCAAGCCTGCCAGGATCGCTACCGTTGCGACCCTGCCTACGGGGAGTCTGTCGGCCTGGCTGGCGGCGTGGCGACAGAGACTCGCGATGCTCGGCAGCGTCGATCTGCGTTCACTGGCGGTCGTGCGGATCGGCCTGGCGGTGCTGCTGCTGGCCGACCTGGTATCCCGATGGGGCGACCTCACCGCCCACTACACCGACGCCGGTGTGCTGCCCCGCTCGCTCCTCTTTGAGACCGAAGGACTACGCGCTTACTTATCTTTGCATTCGTTAAACGGCTCAGGGCTTTGGCAGGCCGTGCTGTTCGCCACCGCGGGCTACTTCGCACTCACGCTGCTGTTTGGGATCCGTACCCGGTTGGCGACGATCGGCTCATGGGTGCTGCTCTTGAGCCTGCACCACCGCAACCCGGTCATCCTCCAGGCGGGCGACGCGCTGCTTCGGCTGCTGCTTTTCTGGGGGATGATGCTGCCGCTTGGGGCAAGGTGGTCGATCGACAGCGTAACCGGGCCGATGACCCTGTACCGCCGAAAGGACAACCGCCTGCTGTCCGTCGCCGGTGTCGCGATACTCTTGCAAGTGTGCCTGGTGTATTGGTTCACCGCAACTTTCAAGGACCACCCGATGTGGTGGAATGAAAACGCGGCATACTTCGCGCTGCACGTCGATCAGTTGGTCACCCCCTTTGGGATCTGGATACGTCAGATCGACTGGCTCTTGCCGATCCTGACCAAGGCGGCGTTCACGATGGCGATCGCGGCACCGCTGCTGGTGTTCTGCCCGGTGTGGACCGGGACCGCCCGGATGCTGGTGGTCATCGCGATGATCGGGACACACCTGGCGCTTGCGATGAGCCTGAACCTGGGGCTGCTGCCCTACGTCGCGGCGATGAGTTGGCTGGTCTTTATCCCAGGCAAGTGGTGGGATTGGCTTAAAACCAGGTTCCGCCGGCAGGCCGGGCTGCGGGCCAACCCGTCACGCATGCACTGGCTGTTGGCGTTGCTCAAACGGATGCCGATGCTCCTCTCCGGCTCCCGACGCGGCACCGGCGACGTGCTGATCGACATCCCCACCAGCCGACACCTGGGCATCAAAGCGCGGGGCTGGGAACAGGTCGTCGCCTCGATCGCACTGATCTACGCCGTCGCATGGAACCTGCAATGGCTCGACTCCCGAAGCGACAACCCCATCCTCCCGGTGCGGATCGCCATGGCCGGGGACGTCCTGCGCATGGAACAGAACTGGAACATGCTCTCGCCGGACGCCCTGAGTAACGACGGCTGGTTCGTCATGCCCGCAAAACTGCTCAACGGCTCAAAGGTCGACGCCTTCACCGGCGAACAATTGAGCTGGACAAACCCCGCACACCATCCAGACTATAAAATAAGCTCACGCTGGCGAAAGTACCTGCGCAACATCTCCAAGTCTCAATTCGATCACCACCTCCCCCCGCTCGCTGAATACCTGGCCCGCTCCTTTAACCAGACACACAGCACTGCCGAGCAGATCGTGTCCTTCGACATCGTCTTCATCCAGGAAACCACCCGCCCAAACGGCGGAACCGAACGGAAACGCTACACCCTCCTGCAATACCCCGCGGACCGTGATCGTCCCTGGGTGGGCCGAGGCAACAAGAAGTAGAACGATGAAGACGTAAAATTGCTTCTAACAGAAGGCGGTTATTCAGAGGCCCCATAAGAGCAGCACGTCGATAAAGGTCACCCCTGAATAACGGATATGTTTAATCCCGTCCGGCATCTGGCCCCCAATCTCCAGGTTCAAGACATCCAGAACAGTCACAGGGTACTACCGCCCTGTTAACGGATCAATGCAACCAGGAAACACGACCCCCGCACCCATCCCGCACCACAACCATAAACAATTACGAATCAGCGATAAAACCCCGAAAACCGCGTATCACCCGCCTGGCACGAGGGTTAAATCGCCAAATCACCCGCACGGGTAAATCGACCTCGCCAGGACCCAGCCCCCACCCACAGGCCTGCTATACTACGGTGCTCAAGGCACGCTGTATCCGGCGGGAGACGGCCACAGGCCTTTTACTGGAAACAACTTATGCAAACCAAGATCTCAGGCAAAGCCTTCGTCCTCGGCGACGATATCGACACCGACCAGATCATCCCCGCCGAATTCCTGGCCTACGACCCGACCGACCCCGAAGAACGAAAGTTCTTCGGCATGTACGCCATGGCAGGCGTCCCCCCCACCCAGTGCGGCCTGCCCAAAGGCAACACACGCTTCGTCGAAGAAGGCAAGTACACCTCCGAGTACGCCATCGTCATCGGCGGCAAAAACTTCGGCTGCGGCTCGTCGCGTGAGCACGCACCCCTGGCGATCGCCGAGGCTGGCGTCCACGCCGTCGTCGCCGAGTTCTACGCACGCATCTTCTTCCGCAACTCCGTCAACGGCGGATACGTCCTGCCCTGCGAAACCGATGCCCGCGTCTGTGAAGAAGTCAGCACCGGCGACGAATGCACCCTCGACATCGAAGCCGGAACTTTGGTGAACCACACCACCAAAAAAACGTATCAACTCAAACCCCTGGGCGATGTCAAGCCCATCATCGATGCCGGCGGTGTCTTCGGCTACGCCCGGCAGACGGGGATGTTGAAGTAGACTTGAGCAGTGAGGCTTGAGACTCGAGATGTGAGATGTGAGTTTGTTACGAAGCGCCGCGACTTGTCGCATAAGTCAAAATAAACATGAAAGCCGACTACCTTAAACAAAAACACGAAGCCGGCCTGACCTACGCCGACTACCTCGCCACCGGCAAAGACCAGCAACGCCAGGACTGGCAGGCGATCTACGACCAGACCCCGCTTTCAGATGCACAGTCAGCGCTGCTCGGATCGTTCACCCGCAAGATCAACGTGATCGTTTTGTCGGGCATCTGGTGTGGCGATTGTGTGCAGCAGTGCCCGTTGATCCAGCGGATCGCTGAGGGGGCACCCAATGCAATCGACCTGCGTTGGCTGGATCGCGACGAGCACATGGACCTGCAGGAGCAAGTCCGGATCAATGCCGGCAACCGCGTGCCGATCGCGATCTTCTGTGCCGAAGACTACGAGATCGTCGGGTGGTTCGGCGACCGAACGCTATCACGCTACCGAGCGATGGCAGCAAAAAACCTGGGCGGCGCGTGTCCGATGCCCGGAGCACCGGTCCCGCAAGACGAGCTACATGCAACACTTGCAGGTTGGTTAGAACAGTTTGAGCGCGCCCACCTGCTGCTGCGTCTAAGCGGTCGGCTACGCCAGAAACACGGGGATTAAGCCCCAAAGGATCGGGCCTTGCTCGTGCTGGCACTCGGGGATAAACTCCCGCGTCTCATCCGTGAAGCCCAAAGCCTCTGCCCGCAGTCCGATTCATAAGGCACCAGGCTTCTTTTCAGGATAACTCGGCCTGAGCCGACGGAGTAATCAGTGGCTAAAAAAGTAACCAAAAAGAAAGTCGCCAAGACCGGGGCGAAGAAGAAAACCCCGGCCGCGAAAACCAAGAAGACCGCCAAAAAAACGGTCAAGAAGAAATCCACGTCTAAAGCCACCGTCAAGAAGACGGTAAAAAAGACGGTCAAGAAAAAAACAGTCGCTAAAAAATCGGCTCCTAAACCGGTCGCGAAAAAATCGGCTGCAAAAAAAACCACTAAGAAAAAACCCGCCACCAAGAGCAAGGCTCCCGTCAAGAAGTCCACCAAAAAGACAACAACGAAAACCAAATCGGCCTCAGACCGCGCTAACAACGGCAAATCCGCCGCAGCCCAAGCCAAGGCAGCACCACCCACGATCCGTCGAGTCGTCCGCCCCGTCCCCCTGACGCCAGCCGAACCCGACATCGAAGACTGGACTCCCCTTAGCGACGCCAAACTACGCAAGGCCAAATCCGACCTCTCACGCAAAGAACTCAACAACCTCAAGCAACTGCTCATGGAAAAACGCGCCGAGATCGTCGGCGATGTCATGAATATGGAAGAGTCCCGCGCCTCAGGCAACGGCGGCGACCTCTCGAACATGCCCCTACACATGGCCGACGTCGGATCAGACAACTACGAGCAGGAATTCACCCTCGGTCTGGTCGAATCCGAACGCAAACTACTCATCGAAATCGACGCCGCGCTAATGCGCATCAAGGACCGGACCTACGGCATCTGCATCATGACCGGCGACCCCATCCCCACCGCCCGACTCGAAATCAAACCCTGGGCCAAATACGGCATCGAAATCGTCCGCAAACGCGAAAAACTCGGACTCCACAGCTTCTAATCAGGCTGCGCCCACCACTGGGCCGACACCATAGAGACCATGGACCCAACCCCCAAGGCCCCACCAACCGACGCGCCGCCCAAGCACGCTCCCCGGATTAACCCCCGGGATACCCCCCGCCCCTCAGCCGGCTGCCGCCCCGTGTGTATCGCGATCTTTCTGCTGGTCGCGCTCGGGGTTCTCGCAGCCGACCTCGGGCTAAAAACCTACGCATTCAATCACGTCGCCGGCGCGCCGGTCATACTCGACCCCTCAACGCCCCAGTCCGCGACCATCCCCTTCCACGACCCCACCGTCCTAATCCCCCACGTCCTGAGCCTAAGGCTCACCACCAACACCGGCGCGATCTTTGGGATGGGTAAAGGCAGCCGCTGGATCTTCATCGCCGTCAGCGTCATCGCCGTCGGATTCATCGGTCGCGTTTTCTGGCGCAGCCCCGCCAAAGCGGTCACATTGCACATCGCGCTGGCCCTGATCCTCGCCGGCGCATTAGGCAACCTCTACGACCGGGTTCGCTTCGCCGCGGTACGCGATATGTTGCACCTGTTCCCCGGTGTCGAGTTGCCCTTTGGCCTCTCCTGGCCGGGCGATGCGCGCGGGCTGTACCCCTGGATATTCAACCTCGCCGACGTCGCCCTGCTCTTCGGCGTCCTCACCGTCGTCTGGGTCACATGGAAGCACGCGCCGCATCCACCAGCCTCTCAAACAAACCATGATTAAGCGGCCCCTCCCCGCCACGCTCCGGGTGCCACTGCACGCCTAAGTAAAACCGATCCCCGTACATCGGCCTGCCATCAATCGCCTCGATTGTCCCGTCATCAGCCACCGCCACCACACGCATCTTCCCCGCATCGCTCACCGCCTGCTGATGCGCTGAATGGATCGCCTCGCCCCCGGAAATATCGCACGGGCGACCCACACTATCCTCGACAGTTACTTCAATCGCATGGCTCGCCCCGTTCTGATGGACCTGCGGATGTTCAAGCGTGTCCGGCATGTATTGATCCAACCGGCCCCCCGCGTGCAACGCCATCATCTGCATCCCAAGACACACGCCAAGCACCGGCGTATCCGCCCCCGGCTGCTCCGCCAACGCATCCAACAGCGCCAACTCAAACGCCTGACGCACCGGGTCCATCTTCCTGGCCCTGGGGTGCATCGGCTCGCCGAACTTTGTCGTATCCGGGTCCAGCCCGCCGGAGAACGCGAAGCCCCGGCACGCACGGACGTAGTCCCCCGCCAGCGCCGGGTCAGGCGTCAGCAACACCGGCACCCCCCCCGCCTCCGCCACCGCCCGACCCATAGATGGCCCAAGCTCGTACCGCCCGTTGGGGTGCTTCCCAGACCCTGAGGACTCCACCCGGTCCAGCGTAATCCCGATCAGTGGTTTCATGCCGGGATTGTACCCACCGGCGCAAACGCGGGCCGGGTGTTACAATGGTTGGCTCTATTAACAGGCAGTAAAACCATGGACACCGCATACCAACAATGTATCCACCCCGACTGCGGCGCGACCTTCGGCATTGACGAGGTCCACCTCGCCTGCTCAGCCTGCGCCGACAAGGGCCGACAGTCACTACTCGACATCAAGTA
>JAJRRS010000076.1 GCA_024279275.1 Planctomycetota bacterium
ATCGGCGAGTACATCAACGCGCACAACGACAACCCCAAACCCTTCATCTGGACCGCCTCGGCCAAGGACATCCTGGCCAAAGTCAGGCGGGCGCGGGCGGCGCTGAATAAGTTATAGACCGTTAGGCGGGGTACACTAGCTCAGCATGGCATCTGTGAATTAAAGGAACGTAAGCCAAGTGATAAGGGTGGGCGTCCCACTCAAGAATATGTTCTTTGTGATTAATCATACACACTAAGGAGATTAAGAATGATTACGCATGTAAACAATGACGGCGAAGGCAAGCTGCATTATCAGCAGGATTTGAAGTTCGATATCGAGGTAGGGTGCATGGAGGTTGACACCAGCGTGGCCCCGGATGTCGTGCTGGTTCGCACACGCTTGGCCTTGGAGGTTCCACCCCAGCGTAGCTATGACGAGATGTTCTTGCGCTCGTTGGAGGCTGTAGAAACACGCTGGCCGGGAAGGTGCATCATGCCTTTTGAGTGGATCCCTGCCCCCCAGTTCTGGCCCCTGACAACCGCGTTCTTGGTGGATAGGGGGATGACCAACATGGTGCTACGGCCTGAAACCGAGGCGATGTTGGTCGCGGCCGGGTACACGGCGTTTATGTAGCCGCTGGGCCATGTACAGCGTCGTACGCGCCGCTTAGGCCCAACTCCACGCCCTTAGGGGGCTAACGCCTCCTGCGGGTTTTACAGCCGCTACACGGACGAACCGCACAAGCCAGGTGTTGTCAGTCAGTTGAAACGATCATGAAAATCATCGCGTGAAAACAGAATTCACACACTCAAACACGAATTGATCCGGCATACTCAATCCGGAAGTGAGACAAAGAAATGGGCGTAACCGTTCGTCAGAAAAAGAAAGGCCGGGGCGAAGCTTGGTGGATTTTTATTCATCACAACCGGACGCTACGCTCGAAAAAGATCGGTGACCGCGCGGCAGCCGAAGCTGTAGCGTCTGAGATTCGCCAGCGTCTCAAGGCCGGAGAGTTGAACCTGCCATCGGCCAATCACCGGGGTAGTACGATGCCGAAGTTCGGCGACTACGCCCAGCACTTTCTGGACCAATACGCCAAGGTCGCGTTGAAGTGGTCGACCTGGACAAGCTATGAGCAGGTGCTCAGAGACCACATTTTGCCACATTGGAAAAACAAACGCCTCGACGAGGTTACTCGGCGCGACGCGAAGAAGCTCTTGCTCGCCAAGTCGATGGAGGGGTATGCTCCGGCGACGGTCCAGAACATTCAGATTGTCATCAGCAGCGTGTTCACCCACGCCTACGAAGACGAGATCATCAAGGCTCATCCCGCCCAAAGGATGGGCAAGTACATTGGAAAGCAGGACTGTCGGGCGAACGTCAAGCCGTTGACCAGTGACCAGGCCCGCCACTTCCTCGAGACCTGCCGTGAGCAACGGCCGCAGTGGTACCCGCTGGTGCTTTGTGCCTTCCGTACCGGGCTGCGGCTGGGCGAGCTGATGGGTTTGGCGTGGGAGGACATCGACTTCGAGGGCAACCGCATAGATGTCAAGCGGGCCTACTCGCACGGCCGGTTCTCGACACCCAAGTCACACAAGAGCCGAGTCGTGGACATGTCGGACCAGCTACGCGACACTCTGCTCGCCCACCAGTCGGACGTGAAGCGGTGCTTTGGCCGGCTACCGTCGATCAAGGCCCCGAGCCTGGGGCACAGGCAAACCAGCATCCGGCCCTTGTTCGTGAACCTCGTCGGCAAACCTGTCGATGGCGATTCGTTTCGGTCTGCAGTGTTCTACAAACTGATCGAACTCTCCGGGCTAGCGCACTTCCGGTTCCACGACATCCGCCACACCTTCGCCAGCCTGCTGCTGCAGAACGGCGAGTCGCTGCACTACGTCAAGGAGCAGATGGGCCACGCGTCCATCCAGACGACCGTCGACGTCTACGGCCACCTCGTGCCCGGCTCCAACCGTCAGGCGGTGAACAAGCTTGATGATCCATCACCCGAAAAACCAACTCTGAAGCTGGCCGCTACCGCCGGCTAGACCTACCTACTAAACCCAAAACCCTTAACGAGGCAAGCCATGCCCGATCGCTGTCGTTCGCTCCGATTCAATCCCGGCCGACTGCTCATCACGCCCGGCGCGATGGAATTTTTGGAGAGGGCGGGGGTGGACCCGCTGGAATTGTTAGGCCGGCACCTCACAGGCGATTGGGGATGCGTCTGCCAAGAGGACCGGGAAGCCAACAACGACGCTACTGCCCACGAGGACGACGAGGACCGCCAAGCACGGGTGCTCTCAGCCTACGAGACCACACTCGGCCGCGTTTGGGTGATCACCGAGGCCGACCGGTCCGCCACTACGATCCTTCTACCGGATGAATACTGATAGCTTTAGCCGCCCACCTCGCTCTCGCGCGTGAGGGTTTTGACGTTTCGCGGTTCTGCCTTTCACATCTAACCATCGCCGCCGTTGACGCGGGGCATCCCACGATGGATAATTGGGGTGTCAGTTAGGAGCCTGTTTCCGCGGACGTTCGACATAATTTTGAGACTTGAGATTTAGGCAACAGATTTGAGTGATTGGATAGCTACAGTTATATCTAGTGCCTTGCTGGCTACCATAGCCAGTACCGCATTTGGCGCGTGGCTAGAAAAGCGCAAGTCAAGACGAGTAACCCAACTTGACGCGCTCTCGGCCGCTATCTCCCTAGAAGGGTATGCGATCACATGCGCCGACAAGATTTGTGACCATAATACTGCCGCCTCATCTGACGGCCATGCAGGTTCATTTCTAGCAAGCGTGCCTGAATTCCCTAAACTGTCTGTAACTGTCGGATTTCTCGCGCCCCGCAAAGCTTCAGTTGCGGACCGCCTTATGGTATTTCCTCAAGAAGTACGCCAAGCGGACCAAGCGGTATCTTTCTGGTGGGATGTCGTCGGGGACATGGATGCAGTTCGTGGTGCCGCAGTTGATCAGGTTGCCCGAATCGGCTTGCAAAGCCTATTGCTAGCAAGCGATATCCGCAAAGCATTTAAATTGCCTAAACGCAGATTGGTATTCGGTGAATATGACGTGCTTGCAGTACTGAAAGAACAGGTGCGCGAACAGGATTAATGTTTGCACAGACATGCTTGCAATGGAGAATAGTGTTGTCGGTTGGTAGCCCACTCCCGTGGGCGGTCGGCAACTAAGCCGATTTACGTTAGACAGCCAGTCGAAACCCCCAATTATGGCTAACCCATACGAAGCACAATTGGAAGCTGTGATTACCGACCACCGGGATGCTTTGGCTAAGTCGAAGTATGACGATGCTTCGGATGTTCTCTCAGATACTGATGTTCGAGATTTGCAGACACGTTGTCTCGCCGCAATCCAACGCGCAACTGGTCCCAATTCTGTCTACTACGAACGGGCTTGCGCGATCAACGATACTAATACCCACATCCACGGTCACGTTGCGGAGCAAATAGGCGTGGCGAGGTCTTTGCTCTCTGACATCCGCAATGGATATCTCAAGTCCCTCGAAGAGATAATTCATGGAGACGTATTCGGTGACTTTCTTGAGATGGCTGATCACCTAAACCAGAACGGTTACAAGGATGCTGCGGCTGTGATTGCTGGGAGCACACTAGAAGCCCATTTGCGACAGCTTTGTGCCAAGGTCGGCGTACCCACTGCGTCGGGTGCGAAGCCAAAGAAGGCCGACACTCTAAATGCCGATCTGGTCAAGGCGAACGCGTATTCCAAACTGGAACAGAAGAGCATTATTGCATGGCTTGGTCTTCGCAACGATGCAGCACACGGGAACTACGCAGGATATGATGCAAACCAAGTCGCGCTCCTGATCAACAGTATTCGCGACTTTATCGTGCGGAACCCGGCTTAGTGGCTGATTAATCACCGGCTGCAGTTGACGGGCGACGCCCGTGAGGAACAATAGTGTTGTCAGTTGGGAGCCTGCTTTTGTAGGCGGCCGGCAAGTGGCCCGTGACGTGAACCACGACAATGCATTGGAGGACGAAGTGGCGCTGCCTGATCGAATCAAGCATTCTGAGTTGAACCGTGCCGGCTATGCCATTCAGGCGGACGGACGTGCCAAGCACAAGCGATACTCCTCGTGGCGCCATCGCTGCACCCAATGTGGCGATTGGGTCAAGCAAGCCATCAAAGGCCTGTGTCGCGACTGCAATCGAAAACGCGTGGATTGAACAAGGTCACCTGCAAAGGTGACAGCTTGCGTACAGCCTGGTGCCTTGGTGACCCACCTTAACCGGCACGCCCAACCGAGCCCTATACAAGCCATGGCCCTATTTCGGCTTTACCCCAAACAAAAACACCAGCCGCAAGTGGCTGACCTTTCGTTACTGTCTCATGCGAGGTTATGAGGTTTCGCGGTTACGTCGGTGAGGCACTAGAGGCTGTTACTGAAAAACGGTGCAAGGTGCCCAGCAATCTCCTGGGTGTTATACGATCGCTTAGTTCGTAGCCGCAGCAAAGGAAGGTCGACTTCCTTGAATGCCAGATTGACCTCTTGGTCCCGTTGTCGTCGTTTCGGTGTGTCGTGGCTTGGTTCGTCTAGTTCGATTGCGATCAACGGCCGGAGAGTTTGGGGGTCGCAGATCAGAAAGTCCAGGCTCCTGCGTGACAACTTGTTAAACCACGCTTGCCGACCGGGGTTAGACTTCTCGCCCCCGGGTAGGAAGATGAGCTGCCCCATCGACACCTGCATAAGTATCACACCACGATCACCAAGCACCTGGGCTAGGACCCGGTAGAAGTTCGTCTCCGCCGGCGTGATGAACTTGGTGTTGACGTTCATCTTCGGGAACTTCGGGCCTGGGGGGTCGGCCGCGAACATTGAAATGAGCTTGGCGAGCCATGGAGGGAGGCAGCCCCGGTTTTGCTGTGTCATGCGTCAACGCCTCTCAGACATCTTAGAGGTGAGTTAGTTGGAAAGCTCCGATGAGCTAACACCAGTCTATCTATATGCGTATGTCGCGCCCGACACGCTCAGGCACGCCCTATACAAGCCCTAGCCAATTCCCGGGCCTCACCCCCAAACAAAAAGGCCAGCCGTAAGTGGCTGACCTTTCGTTGCTTAGATTAATAGCGGGGGCTGGATTCGAACCAGCGACCTCCGGGTTATGAGCCCGACGAGCTACCAGGCTGCTCTACCCCGCATCCTGTGACACTATATATAACAAGATGGCGCGGGGGAGGCAAGATTGCGATTGCGTGGGAAATGTTTCATGTCACACGGATTGTATTTAGCACACCGCAACACAAGAACAAGACGGCCACGCCTCGTTTCTCTAAGCGATTTGTTCATCGTGACTATCATCCGGTTCCAGCCATCAAAACGCCGGCACCCATGCAAACAGGCCCACCGAAGCGGGCCTGTTGTTAGGCTCTAAAGGCATTGTGCCCTCAGACCTGCAGGAAGCTCCCTTGGCCTGCCTGAAAACTATGTACCCGCCTCAATGAGAGTCGTTGTGGTAATGACTGATTCTATCGCTGGGCGTGACGGAGTGCAGGGGAGTGGCGCAGCCCCGAGCCGGAGCGGAGGCACGCCCAGTGACGCGGCGAATCGAGCTGGGGGTTGATACGACAGCGACGAATGCGGACGGCGGTGGTTGTAGTGGTTCTTCCACCAGGCGCTGACCTGCCTTGCTTCGGCCAGGTCGGCGAACGATTCCTGGTTGAGCACTTCATCGCGGAAGCGGCTGTTGAAGCTCTCGGCATACCCGTTCTGCCACGGTGATCCGGGTTCGATGTACAGCGTGTTGACATCCGTCTGCATCAGGAATACCTGGATCACCTTGGCAATAAACTCAGGCCCGTTGTCCGAGCGGATGTGTCGGGGTGTGCCTCGGATCAGCATCAGTTCGCAAAGCACATCCAGCACGTCTGTCGCCTTGAACGACCGACGCGCCTCCACCGCCAATCCTTCGCGCCCCCGGGGGTAAACTCATCCTCGATCATCAGCCAACGCAACACCCGGCCACGCTCATCACGGTCGTGGATAAAGTCCCAACACCACACGTCGTTGATCGACTCGGCCTTCTGTCGCATGATCCCGTTCTCGCTGATACCCAGACGACGCTTTTTTACTTGTTTTCCAGGCATTTTGTAGCCATGCTCCCGCCGCAGCCGATACACGCGGTCCCGGCCGACCGTAAACCCCTCCTCCACCAGCAACCCGTGGACCATGCGGTACCCATACCGCCGGTGCTGACAAGCCAACGCCTCGATCGCTTCAAGCAACACGCCCTCGTCGGCCCTGCGCTTGCGCGAGTAACGCTGGAACTGCGCACGCAAAAGGGACCCATTTGGATGAGTTGATGCGCAAGTAAAGGGGTACCACCTCAACAGGCCGACTCGATTGATCATGGGAGATACTGCCCACAATCGAGAGGCCGATAAGGATGTTGAGTGTTGATCATTACGAGCTGATACGACGTAAACATTTGATCGATGGATTGAATCTCCGGGCGATCAGCCGGGAGCTTGGGCATTCGCGTAAGACGATCCGCAAGGCGTTGGCTCACGGGACGCCACCGGGCTACCGGCGTCATCAGCCGGCGGTGTCGCCGGTGATGGACAAGGTGGCCGGGATCGTGGATGCGTGGCGTGAGCAGGACAAGACGCAGCCGCCCAAGCAGCGTCACACGGCCCAGCGGATCTACGAGCGGCTGCGTGATGAACACGGCTTTACCGGAAGCACCAGTACCGTCCGCCGGTATGTCTGCAAGCTCAAGGCGACAGGGCAGGAAGTGTTCATGCCGCTGCAGTTCGACCCGGGCGAAGAGGCCCAGGTGGACCCCCGGGTGTGGCACACGGGCTGGCTCATCGAGAACGGTGTGCAACGCAAGGCGCAGTTCTTCTGCATGCGGATGTGTTACTCGAAGGCCTAGTTCGTGGTCGCCTACGAACACGCGGGCCTGGCGGTCGACCCCCAACTCGCCACCGGCGACGGCGCGCGCCCGGGGTTAGGCTTTTGGAAAGCCTTGCCGCAGGTGTTCCCCAAAACCCGCACGCAACGCCCCCGGGGGTGCTGCGTGCACAAGACCGCCAACGTGTTGAACAAGTTACCCAAACGCCTGCAGCCCGGGGCCAAGGACAAGCTGCACCAGATATGGATGGCCCCGACAAAGAAGCAGGCCAACGAGGCGTTCGATCACTTCATCGAAACCTACGAAGCGAAGTACCCCAAAGCGACCAACTGCCTGGCGAAGCATCGCGACGTGTTGCTGACGTTCTACGACTTCCCCGCCGAACACCCCCGGGGGTGGGTCCACCTGCGGACAACCAACCCGATCGAGAGCCTGTTCGCCACCGTCCGCCTGCGGACCTGCAAGACCAAGGGCTGTGGCAGCCGGATCGCCACGCTGACGATGGTCTACAAGCTCGCCGAGTCAGCCTCCAGGCGTTGGCGGAGGCTCAACCGCCACGAACTGATCCAAGACGTGATTGCCGGAATCACCTTCACCGACGGAGTCAAATCACACGCCGCCTGATCAATCCTTCATCCACAACTTTAGACAATATCTCTTTGCCGGTCTGGATCAGCCTTTATCCTTTGGATGCAGGCAGAGTTGGTGTTCAAGTTCAATTACGACTCCAGCGATTCACAACATCGGTGAAACGGCGCTATCGTTCCGGGCCGAAAGCCGGACCGGTGGGCAGGCGTGTGAGGGTGATTCGCCGAATGGATGAAGGGGATGAACAGTGGGTAAATCAGACTGTGCGGTGCTCGTGTTTAGGTGTGACCGGTCGTATCGTGAACGATAGTGAGCCGACCGCGAGATCCAGGCGATACCGCCTGGGTACTGCGGGCTGTTGCGACGGTGTTAGCGACTCCAAACCGAAGCATGAAACCGGAGCCCAAAAACTCGCAACGTTGGACGACCGCATCGCCAGCAGGGTCGGGGGTGAAGGTGAGTTGCTCGGGACGGACGACCTGGTTGTCCAAGAGGTGTGCTGGGCCGGTGGCCAGTGCGGCGGCGAGGTTGACGGGGTGGTGGTAGACGTGTTCGGTTGGGCCGTGCTGAACGATGTGGCCGTCGATCAGGATAGCGATGTCGTCGGCGAGGCGCATGGCCTCGTCTGCGTGATGGGTGGCGATCAGGACGCCGGCGTTTGAGTCGGCAAGCGCGCTGCGTAGCAGGTCGAACAGGTCGCCGCGCGACGGGCCGTCGAGGTGGGCCATGGGTTCGTCCAACAATAGCCAGGCCGGGTCGATGGCCAGTGCGCGGGCGATGGAGAGACGTTGACGCTCGCCGCCAGACATTGCGCCGGGGCGTCGACGGCGCAGGTCGGTGAGTTTCATTGTCGAAATCGCCTGCTCTGCGCGGTCACGGTCGGCACCGACGATCTTGAGGTGTTGCTCGACGGTCAGGTGGTCCCAAAGCCCCGGCTGTTGAAAGACCATCCCGAGATTGCCTGTGCCCCGCACGACCCGTCCGCTACCTGGCGGCCAGAGACCCGCCAACACCCAAAGCAGTGTCGTCTTGCCCGCGCCGCTTGGGCCTAAGAGTGCGCATATTTTACCACGCTGCAGCGACAGGCTCACGTCGTGTAAGACGTCGCCGTAGCAGACTGATTCGCAGGTTAATTCACTCACGCTCGCCTCCGTCTTGCCAGCAAGGCCAACGGCACGATCCAGGGGATCAGCAACAGCAGCACGACCACCGCCGCGGCGCTGACCTGGGTATCCGGTGCGGTGTGGATCAGGGTATACAACCTGACGCCGACGGTCGATGTGCCGGGCGGGGCAAGGAGCAGTGAGGCTTCGAGTTCGGTAGCGATCAACAGGCCGGTGAGGATCAGGGCGGCGGTGAGTTCGACTCGCCGGGTCGGCCAGTGGATATTTTTTATTCTTGTCAAGACGGGCACGTTAAACAACTTCGCTACGGTGTCGGGTAACTGGGGGCGGCGCAGCCCCGCGATGAACAGCATGAGAACAACCACCGGCACGAACCTCGCAACGTATGCCGCCATGAGTGGTCCGTCGCCGTCGCGCAGCAACCGAACAGGCCAACGTGAGGACAGGTCGATCAGCCCCAGTGCCAGCATCGAAGACGGGGCGGCCAGGTTGACGAGGATCAGGGGAACCCATGACCATCGCCGTCGTCGCCAGTCGCGCAGCCACGACTCGGCGAGAAGCCAGCCGATCACAACACAAATTGGAGCGCAGATCGCAGTGAGTAATCCGGTGCGAACGATCTCGGGGTGCATCTCACCGAAGACTTTTATCAGGGATGTCGGCGACTCCACCCGCCACACGATGGCTGTAATCGGGACGCCCACGGCTAACAACATGACCAGAGCCGCCGGCCAGAACGACTTGGGCGATGGGTCATTCGAGTCGATGGTAAGCCACGGACGCATCGCGAAGACGACGACGCCAATCGCCAACACGGCGGGCAGCAGCATGGGGGTCGCCAGCGCGGCGGCACCGGGGAGGTCTTGCAGGGCGTTGTACTGGATCAATACCTGCGTGCCGTAAGTGTGAATGAGAAACATCGACGGCATGATGTGGTCCGCACTGACCAGGATGAACGTCGCCGCCATCGCGGCAGCGGCCGGGCCGAGCGCCGGCTTGATACCGAACCACCACCAGGTATGACGGACTCTAAATACTTTTGCGGCTGGACCGGGGCCGATGCGTTGGGCGGCAAAGATCATCGCTGCGATCCCGACGTAACGCAGCCCCACTGCGGCTGATGCAACCGGCCAGTCGAATACTGTTATCCAATCGCCCAGTGGTCCGGTGCGCCCCATCGCTACGATCCATGACGAACCTAAAAGTGATGACGGGATTGCCAACGGGACACACGCCAGGGCCGACCAACCGATGCCCGATCGACCGACCATGTACCCCCCCACCGTCGCAACGGCCGACGCTAAAAGGCTGAAGCACGCTGTGTCTAACAGGATCCGCCAGCCGCGCGGCGAAAGCCACCAGTCCTGATATCCCGATGATGCTGACATCGCCGCAGCTAACGGCAGGAGCAGCGAGAGTGTCAGCAGGATGCCGACAACACGAAGTGTCCGGTCAGTGGTCAAAACCCACCTGCCTAAGAAGGTCCACCGTCGACTGTCGATCGTCCGCTGCGGTTTCAACGTCGAACGGCATCGTGTTTCGGTTAATCATTTTGTCCCAGGGCGTCGGGAGGTCTGCTAGATCGTTGCCGAGCGGGATCTGGGCGCTTCGCGCTTCCGCCAATGCACGCTCGACCTCGGCTGATAACAGGTAGTCGATCAGTTGTTTGGCCTGCTTAGGATGTGGGCAGCCGGCGATCATCGCGACGGTGTTTGGGATCAGCACCGCGCCTTGGTCGGCGTCGGGCACGACAACCGCGACCGGTTTGCCGTCAAGCATCGCGCCGTGGGCGTCGTCCGTGTCAGTCAAACCAAAAGCTATTTCACCCGATGCCACGAGGTCGCGCACCGGCCCGTTGCCCGGCGCGATGGCGACATCGTTGGCCTTGATGGAAGTAAGCCATTGGATCAGGCGGTCGTCTCCCCAGGTCTGCCGCAGCACGCTCATGTGTGTGAAGGTCGTGCCGAAGAACGGCAGCGCGATCGCTGTGCGGCCACGCCAGTTGGGGTCGGCCATGTCGGTTAGTGAGGTTGGGACTTGATCGGGTGCGACTAGATCCGTGTTGTAGATGAAGACCCTGGCGCGCGCCGCGAAGCCGGTCCAGCGGTGCTTGGGGTCTTTGAAAGCTGGGCTAAAACGCGATGCCGACGGGCTTTGGTAAGGCTCTAACAAACCAAGCCCTGCGAGGTGTTGGGTCTGAACGACCTCGTTGTTCCAAAGCACATCGCATTGAGGATCGTCACGGCGGGCGATGATCTGGTTAATCAGGCCGGTGGTTTTGGCGGCTTCGGCATCGTATTTGACCAGTACACGGATGCCGGTCTGCTGCTCGAATCGCTTGAGGATCGGCTCGGAGTAAACCCGGTCCAATGCTGTAAACACCACGACCTCACCGGATGGCGTAGCGCGTTCCTCGCAACCGGGCTGCGCAAACAGCAGAGAGATCAGGCACACCAGGCTGGCAGAAAGTTTAACGGTAGTCCGCATAGCGCTCCACGATGGTTTGGACGTCTTGCTCAAAGCGTTTGCCGAATACAGAGACAATCAGGCTCTCCCAGAACGCTTGCTCACTTGTCAGAAGCGAAGCGGTCCCGCCACCGGCGTCGGCGATATCTTGAAAATCTCCCAACACTACTTTGTGATCGGTCCCGACATCGATGACGTTGACCGTGCCGGCGAAACGTTTCTTGAATCTACGGGCCTGGGCGATGGCATCTTTGCGGCCGCCGGGGTGGACTGGGGAATCACCGATCAGGACGATGATGCTTGTGGCCGAACGTTTCCAGCCCATCTTTTTCCCGGTCGCAATCTTCAGGGCTTCGTGGATCGGCTCGGGGATGTCGCCCCCGCCGCCGGCGGAGATGCGGTCGATGAATTCGCGGACGGATTGGAATTCATGGGTCAGTGCCAAAGCTCTGGCAGCGGCGATCCCGTATTCGTCTCCGTAATCCTTGTACGCGACCACGCCGAACCGGACATTTGTTGGCGGTTTGCCGTCTTTAGCGAGGACACCCGTGATGACGCCGATCACATCGTTTACACGCTCCTTGGCCTGGCCGATGATCCCGGCCATGCTGTTGGTTGCGTCGATGACAAACACGACATCGAGGCCACGCCCACGGATCCCACCGACCCTTTGTTGGAAACCTTCACTGGAGCCGTCGATCAATGGGTTGTCGCCACGGCCTGTGTGTTCGGCGCTGAGTGCGTCGGTGAGTTCGGCCAACAGCGCAAGCGCCGGGTCAGACATCGACGGGTCGGTCGGCACGACACTCTGATCGGGGGCGGGTGTGGAACCTAGCGATGAGTCAACCGACGGCGCGGGCATCGGCGCGACCGATGGGCTGGAGGATGTTTCACCGGTCGCCTCCACGCGCGGCGCGGACCCGCCGGACGAGTCGGCAGAGGCATCATTAGGCCGACCGACAGGCTCAAAAGTAATCAGTGCTTCAAGCGGTCGTGGTTGCGCGACCGCCAACACCAGGCTTGCCAACAGCGCCACGATCAGCGCGTGGAGTACAGCCGAGATGCCCCATGCCTTAGCACGCTGCCCCCAACTGTCGGCCGAGCGTTCGTTCATGGCGTGAGTTCCCCGTTGGCTGGGCTTAAGGAAAGCCGCTTCATCGGGCTGGCCAATACGGCGTCCATGCCGGTGACGACTTGCTGCACACTCAGGCGGGCATCCGCTTGGATCACCACCGGGACACGCGGCAGATCGATCTGTGTCAGCAGTGCGGTGAGGTCATCGAACCCGTCGTCGGGCAACACGGCGTCACCGACCCGGATGGCGACGGCACCTTGATTAGTTGAATTCAACGACACCCGTACCGCCGTGGGCAGGTCTTGGGCTGAGGCTCCCGCCGACTGAGTTTGATCCTGATAGCCCAGCGCCAAATCACGTTCGCCCCCGTGGAACTGGACGCTCATCACGAAGAACGCAAGGAGGATGAACACGATGTCGACCATCGCCGCGACCTGGAAAAGCTCATCGGATTCTTGTTCGGGTTCGCCCAGGAAGTCCATCATGGTCGGCCCTCCGTTGCGCGTATAGTGACACCGCGCAGGCCCGCGTCACGGCAGGCGCTAATGGCCGCGTCAAGCAGGCCGTAGCTCTGCCGACCATCGGCGCGGATCACGACGTTGATCCCTGTCCCGGATGTCTCGGCTCGGCTGCGTTCGGATCGAAGCAGTGTTCCCAGCCCGTCAAGATCGACCGATGCACCGTTGAGACTGATCAAACCCGCGGCGTCGATATTCACGACCAGCTCTGCCGGGATCACGTCGGACGTTTCGTTATTTACCATCGTTGGCAGTTTGATCTGGTCGTCGGTTCGGTTTTGCATCGATTGCATCACCAACAAGTAGAAGCAGATGAGCAGCAGCACGATATCGACCAGTGGCGCCATCCCGATATTGGGTCGGCCGGCGTCGGCGTCGTCCTGATTAAAGTCCAGCCGGGCACTCACTTGGCTGTCCCCTGTTGCTGGCTGGGTTTTTTGCGTGTCTCGATGACCACGGACATGAGTCGGAGCATTTTATCGCCGACCGAGGCTGTCTCGTGTCCGATGCGGGTGATGCGGTTGCGGAAGAAGGCGAAGAAGAACATCAATGGCACCGCGATAATCAGGCCCATGGTTGTGGTGACCAGAGCCTGACTGATGCCCAGCGCCAATTCGTCGGGGCGTGCTGCGCCCTGGGCTTCGCCTAGCAGGCGGAACGATGCGATCATGCCCGTCACCGTGCCAAGCAGGCCGAGCATCGGCGCTACAGACGCGATCAGTCCGATGTAGCCGTTGCGTTCTCGCATCTTTGTAACTTCCGTCACGCCTGCCTGCTCCATGCCCTCACGCACGGCGTCGAGGCCGAGTTTGCCATCGGACAGTCCGCCGGCGATGACGCGCCCGAGCATGCTGTCGTTTGTTTTGCAAAGCGCGAGTACTTCCTCGAACTTTCCTTTAGCGGTTAGATCGTGGATCTGCTCGACGAGATTTGGGGGGACCAGGTCTTGTTCCTTGAGGCGTAGGAGGGTATCGACTACCAGAGCCATGCCACAGAGACTCAGCAGCATGATGGCGTACCCGACCCAGCCGCCGGCCTGCACCAGGTCAAGCAACGACCGGCTCGCCACGGGTTCCGTGTCCTGGGCCATGGCTGTGCCCGCAAACACAAAGACCACGGCGGCGGCACTCACGAGATTGGCTCGTTTCATTCTTGCAACTCCTTGTTCAGACTGTCCAGCCGTGTCCGCAACTGGGGTCGCCCGGTAACTGGATACAACGCCTCGGCCACACGCAACACCTCCGCAGCGGCTTGTCGATCATCCATCGTAAGCTGTGTCGCCGCCAGTTCGAGCGTCGCTTCCCACCAGGAGTCGCTACCGGCCCGTGAGAGACGCCGTGCATCACGGATATCCGCCAGCGCCTCGTTTTCCTGGCCCAACTCTAATCGGCACAACCCTCGCTGCAGCGCACCTTGGGCTGTGTCGTCGCCCGCTAGTGTATCCAATGCTTCCTGCGAACGGCCCATCGCTCGCAGCGCCTCGGCCAAGACATGCTTTGCTTCGACAAAGTCCAGCGACCTTAGCACCTTCACGGCATCGGCACGGGCATCGACACGCAACATCAATCGGGCTGCCGCAAGGGCTGTGGTTTTATCATCGGGTGTGGCTGTTATCGCGGCGATGGCCAGTTGCAACACACGTCGTTGCGCATCGCCTTCGATGCCGTCCACATAACGATCCGCCAGTGCTTCGCCCACCATCAACAACGACTGAGGCTGTTGAGTACCGGTGTTTAATAACAATTCGTCTGCCGCACGATCTACCATGCCAAGTTCGATCCATAGCTTGACACGGTGGCGTTGGGCCGGCCCGGCAACAAGCGGCTGTGACATCAACTCGCCCCAGTATTTGGTAAGCACCGCTATCGCTTCGCGCGGATCGGTTTGGATCCGGGCTTGCAACAACACGGCCGACGCTCGGACCGCCGGGTCAGTTGTTTGTGTGATAACGGCGTCCAGTTCGGCCATCCGTTCTGCTGGCTCGATGGTGTCCCCTGCCGTTACGGCCCGGACGTAGCGAAGGTAGGGATCATGCGACACGAGGCCTTCGTACGCGGCTAGCATTTCGCGTGATCCGTCTGCACCCGACAGATGCACCCAGCGACGAAGCGCGTCGGCTCGCAGCGCGTCGTCGGCTTGCGACTCGATAAGGCGGCGATAAGCGTCCAGGGCCGGCTGGGTTTGGCTGGGGTCGTCTGCGATCAATAATTCCAGGCAGGCCGCGTAGGCGAGCATCACTTCGGGGTCGGCATCGGATTCGATCGCCCTGCGCCACTGTTTCGCAGCCTCCGCGTTCCGGCCCGCGCCCTGTAGCAGGGCCGCATACAACCGGGCCGACGGTGCGGGCGCAGCTTCATCTAACACTTCAAGCGCCGCTTCATCACGACCTACCCCGGCCAAGACCTGCGCCCACGCGGAGCGTTCGTTATCGTTCAAGGCTCCGAGGTCGGCGATCAGTTCCAGCCGTTGGAAATTTGGCATCGAGGCCACGACCGCTTCACTGCGTACCAGTTCCAGTGCTTTATCACGGTCGCCGCGTTTTGCATACGCCCCGGCGAGGAACCCGTGGGCTGGTGTTCCCAATGCGTGGGCCTCTTTCATGGCACGCTCCGGATCAATAAGCAACAGGGCATCGAGTGCTTCGAGTTGTGCCAGTCGTTTTGTTTTCGAGTCGCCGCGTGCATCGGTCAGCGGGGCGAGTACCGCGAGTGCCTGGGCGGGGTCGCCGTTTTGCATGTGTACACGGGCCTCGCCGATGTAGCCGAGCACACCCGTGGGTAGGTCCCTATAGTCAACCCGCATGGAGCGGAAGCGTTCGAGTGCTTTTTCATCGTAGCCCTGGCCCGGTGAAGCGGCGGCGGCACGGCGGTAGAGTTCACCTGCCAGGAAGGCGTCCATGCATTGCTGCGGGCGTGTCTGAGCGTTTAGTTCGGCTAAGCCCGTTTCAAGAATCTGTGCTACTTGGGCTGGGTCGGCACCGCCGGACAGGCGCAGCCGTTGCAGGTCCGACGCCGGGCTTGCCAGCACCGACAACATCAGCAGGCCGACGATGGCGATCAATACCAGACCTCCTGAAATTCTGGGATTAAGTAGTCGTAGAGGAACTGGTTTTCCAGGACGCGGTACGGTTCGAGCAAGCCGTTTTTCATTGTGAAGTTGCTGCCGATGAGGAACACCGATAACGGTGGGAGTTTGTCACGGTTTAATAGCCTGCCGACGGCCTCGGCCATGAAGGCGCGTTCGTATTGGTTGGCGTCGCCTGACAATCTGGGCAGGAGGTGTACCGCCACACCCGATGCGTCGCAAAGAGACAGGGCAACAATCACCTCTCGGTTGACATAGAACGATTGGTCCCATGCCCAGATAAGATGGGGGATCGCCTCGCTGGTTCCGGCCACTCCCAACGACAATACCGCGGCTCGACGGGCGAGCAGGTCGGTCGTCTTATCGTGGTGGGGTTTTCGATCGAGTGCGGCGCGTGCGGGGATGATCACGTTGCGATCGCCCAGCAGTGCCCGACCGAGCAATACATATCCGCCGAGCAGTGGGCTGGTGTCGTTGAAATTTTCGTAGCCGCCGATCAGTAGTTTGAGGTTCTCCGTCCTGCCGCTTAGGCCTAACGCAACCGCAGCGGCGGTGCGGACCTCCAGCTTTTCGCGCTTGTCGATGAGGCGTTGTTGAAGCATCTCCAAGGCGATCTGGTAGCCTGGGCGGTCGTAAGGCCCTTGCTCAGTGGTTTGCGAACGGGTGTATAAACCCAGTGCGATCATCGCGAAGCCTCGCAACGGTGATTCGAGGTCTTTCTGGCGTTTGATTCGGCGGCCGTTGGTGTCACTGGCGACGCTCAACAACACTTCCAGGCTCTTTGGCGAGCCGATTCGGGCGAGGCTGATCAACGCGAAGCATTTGGGGAGAGTGTTGTATTTGCTGTCCTGTTCCCGGACCAGGCGGGTCAAGGCTTCAACTGCAAGATCGCTGTTTTGCGCCCCGGAGATGGCGATCGCGGCAGAGGCACGCAGGCGGGTTTTGTAGATCGCCTCGATGCCGGTCACCCGCTCCATGCGTTTGTACTTCTTTGGCTGAGCACCGACAGCGATGGGTGTGGGTTCCAGATCGAAGACTCGCTTGTGTTGATTGAACCATTGGCGAAGCGGTGGAATGCCCCGATTCTTGGTGCGAAGTTTTTTCGGGTCTACGCCGTCCAGAACGGTTGCCTCTCTAATCAGCGGCTTATCTCGGGCGACCTGTGTGAGCAGGTTCCATGCGGGCACCTGCCTGAGGCTTGGCTCGTTCAATAGGACGTGCGCGAGGATTCGATCGCTTAATCTGTCTGAGGCCTTTCGCAGCGACAGGATCGCTGCGGACGTAAGCCAGGGGCTGTTCGTCGATTGGAATAATTGGCGTGCCGCCTCCGCGTGTGTGTTGTCTGGGTGCTGTGACAACGCCCACCACGCGGCATTGCTCGCGGAGGGGACGCGGCGGCTTAGTTCGCGGTTCAGGCCGTCGCTGACTCGCAGGGTGTGGTCTTGTAGCAGCCCCATACTAATCAACACCGAGGCGCGCAGGTAGGGTGTCGGCGGCTCGTATTGCAGGAAGAACGCTTCGCCAGCATCCCCGCCGATCAGGCCGATCGCCAACAAAGCTCTGGCCCGTACCCATTCATGGCTGTCGTTTTCGGCAAGCTGAATCAAGGCTTCTATTGCTTTAGGTTCTTGCGACGCCCGCATGCGTCCAAGCGCGAGCGCCGCGGCGGCACGCGGCTCTGCGATGGGATCATCCAGCATGGCGATCAGTGCGTCGATCGCTTCGGCCCGGAGGTCCGCGCTCCCCTGACGGTCTTCGTCCTGGAGGGATCGGCCTTGCGTGGAGGTGTTCAGGTACAGGCTGCGGTTGGCTTCCCACCAATGCAGCCACGACCATCGTAACGGGACAACGGTGCGGAGTGTGACTGGAGGGTGCGGCGGCGGCGGCGGCGGGCCTGGCGGGCCTGGCGGGCCTGGTGGAACCGATCTCCTCGGTTCGCTATGCGCCCATGCGACAACACTTATCACCAGGATAATCAGCGTCCCGGTTAAAATAGTTCTGCTTGCGATCGGGTTTGATCGTTTTGTTTTCAACGCGAGGTATTATACAGCCATGGCAGTCACAAGAAAAGGGCTTTCCGGTGAAGTTCTCAACACGAGGCGTATTGGGTGGGTGCTGATCGTCCTGGCAATGATCGTGCTGGGGGGAATGTTATTGCGTTCTTCCGGGCCGGGGGTGGTGTTGATCGGGGGCGATCCGTGGGATGCGGACCCCTTGAAGCGTGCTCAATTCTGTCAGCAAGCGGGCGTAGCGGAGTTGCTTGCGCTTACGAGTGACAGTGACTGGCGTGTGCGTGCCGCGGCTTTCGAGGCTTTGGCGGGTATCGGGCCGATCGACTCTGTGCCCCTGCGTGACACACCGATCGACCAGCGAGAGACGTTGGCCTTGAGTTGGATGGATCGCAACACGCCTTCACTGTCAGGCGATCTCTGCGAGGTCTACGCACGTTCGGAATATCTGCGCTTCGGCCCGGTACTTGTCGGGCGCTGCCTGACCTGTCACGTTGGTGCTGAGCCGAAGCCCGACCTCGCCGCCGCTCGCTGCGCTGAGTGTCACGAACAGATTCATTCACAATGGTCTGGCACGGCGCACGCGAACAGCCTTTCGCACCTGGTCCTCAAGACCGTCGATCCGGTCACTCGTCAACCCGGTGTTTTTGACTTCAAGGGTCTCAAAGGTCTGTCTTGCGTCGCCTGCCACGCGCCCGCAAGTGGAGGTGGAGCCTCGGATCAAGGGGCCGACTGCATCACACCATTCACAACGATTGCCTGTGCCCAATGTCACAGCCGAACATCATCGCAGTGGGACACATGGGCGGAACAACCGCGCTACCGCCAGGCGACCTGGCCGCCGGGATCGTTTGAGCGGGTGAACGATGAGAAGCCGATGACTTGCATCGACTGCCACATGCCCGACGGCCAACATCGGTGGTCGGCACGACGCGACGTGGAACTGCTTCGTAGTGGCGTTGCTATGACGCTTGGACAGGACGGCGAGGGCGGGCTGACATTATCACTGAGAAATTTCGCTGGCCATGCGTATCCCAGCGGCGGCATCCGTCGAGCGTTGCGTCTGTATGTCCAACTTGATGGCGGGACCGAACAACTGCTCGCCGTGCTTGCCGACCCAATGGACGATTCATCGGACACGCCGAACGTGTATCCCGCTCTACAACCGGGCGAAATACGTCTTTTCCCCTTGCCCAGCACGACGAGCCGGGTACAGGCACGGCTTGTTTACGTCCGCAACCGATTCGACACGGATAGTTACACGGCCGAGATTCACCGCTTCGATCAACAGCCATCTCGCGGCGCAACTCCAGTTCCTAGTGGTGGCCGAAAGTCTCGCGGGATGTTGTTGCGTCGGCGGGTTAGTGAATGAGGTAGAGCAAGGGGAATACGAAGATCCAGATCAAGTCAACGAGGTGCCAGTAGAGGCCGCCCATATCGACGGGGGTGAAGTAATCCGGGCCGAAGTGGCCTTTGAGGGAACGGACGATCAGCCAGAGCATGACGAACATGCCGATCAGAACATGGAAGCCGTGGAGTCCGGTGAGCAGGAAGTAGATGGCGAAGAACATGCGGAGGTCGGCGGGTTTGACGTCGGGAACATGGGGCGCGGCGGGTTCCTTGCTGACAAAATAAACCTCATTGAGGCCCTGGGTCGCCTGGGCGGGCGGGATGATGTTTGTTCGTGGGATCAATAGAGCCAGATCGGCGGCGGTCAGTTCGACTGTGTCTTCCGCGTCGTCCGAGGCCGTACCGGAGGTATCGGTTGTTCCCGGTTGAACGTTGTCATCGGTCTTTGCGGTTGCATCGTCTTTAACCAACACGCGCAGGTAAGCGACGACATCTTTGAGATGTTCCTCAGTCAGCGTGGGGTTGCCGCCTTTGGGGGGCATCTGTAAGTTCATCTTGCTGTCGGCGTCCCAGGACTGTCGACCGAGCTTGAGGAAGGTGAGCATCTCCTTGTCGTCCAACGACGCGACGAACCCGCCGTCGTGGAGGTTCGCACCTTGGTTGACCATGCCCGATCCGTCGGGGCCGTGGCAGCTTGAGCATGTGCCGGAGAAAACCATCCGGCCGCGGTTGGCGCTTGGGACGTATTCGGTCGGCGCGGGGGCAGGTGCCTTTTCTTCATCGGCTGCGTGCTCGTCTGTGTCGGTCGCTGCGTGTCCGCCGCCGTCAAAGTGCGCGGCGAAGTAGGCCTCGTCGGGGTTATAAAACTGGCCCAGCGTCAGGCCGTGCTCCCACTTGGATTTGTATTCCATGAACTTGATGCCCATGAATATGACCCCGCCGAGGAAAGTCAGCGTGAGGAGGATGACCAGTGCACGTTGCTTATTTAATTGCGCACAGCGGACGGCCCACGCCATCGTAAAACTGCTGGCGATAAGCACGAGTGTGTTAATCGCCCCCATTTTGGTGTCCAGGAAGTAGTGCCCGGCGATGAAGATGTCGGGGTGGTTGCTGCGGTAGACGGCGTAGGCGCAGAACAGGCCGCCGAACATCAGGATTTCGGTCGCGAGGAAGGTCCACATGCCGAGCTTGGCCGCGTCGAACTGCTGGCCGAGTGTTTGGAAGTGGTGAGCCAGGTTCTTGCTGTGGGTATGGGCCTGGGGCCCTTGCTTATTTTCTGGTTGATTTTCTGGTTGATTCATTCTGATATCTCTTGTGTGGTCGCATCTGCGCCGGGAGGCTCGGTGTCTGTCGTGGGTGTGGCTGGCGCGGTTTCTTCGGTGGTGTTTGCTGGACCGCCTGGTTCTGCATGAGTACCCAGTTCATCGAAGCGCAGCACGGAACCCCTGAAACGATCGGCAAGGCGATCCGCGTCCGCTTGTGTTGCGCTGGCGATAAGTCCCGATGCCATGGGGGAGCGGATGTCGGGGCTTTGGATGTAAAACGCCTTGGTTGCGTCCAGCCAGTCGCCGCTGTCGTAATCGGTGACGTACCGTTGATCGATCGAATCGTGATTGGCTTGATCAAACGCCAGCAGGCAGCCGATGTCGTCGAACGCTGCGGTGTGGGTACGGCCATCGGGTGTGTGGACGATACATGCGGCGGCGAAGTTCGCGTCACTAATAATCATTATGCAGAAGTCACACACATCCGATCCGAGGTGCAAATCCGGCGGTCCTGTTTCGTCACGATCAGCACAGCCGAAGCTGGCGGCGCACACCACAATGAGAAGCGACGCGGCAACGTGATGGATCGAATATCTGGTCAAGCGATGGACTTCCTTGAAAAAGTCATGCTGGCCAGTACCAGCGGCACAATGATCCAGGCGATGATCGACCCGATGAATAGCGCGGAGAGCCATCGGCCGTAGGCTTGTGTGGCGTAGATGCCCGCTGGGCCGAGTACGTCCAGGCTCGCGTTCATGCTGTAAAGCACGGACATCTTGAAGACCTGCAGGGGGTTGATTAGTGCCAGCCCAAACAGGTCCTGGATGCGGAGCTTGAACGCCAGAGCGCTGCCCATCAGGCCGAGGTCGCTGAGCAGAGTCAGGCACAACCAGACAACGATCGCCATGCCGATCGCCGGTGCGGCTTTGCGTGTGAGCGTTGAGATGAGGATTCCGACGCTGAGCATGGCGAAGCCCAGGGCGAACGTCATGACAACCAGTGTGATATATACCCCCACGCCGGCGGAGTCGCCGTTGGCTGCGATCCCCAATCCGCAGATGCCAAACCCGATCGCCAGCGCTGCGGTGAGCGAGGCGGACAGGCCCAGGTATTTTCCGATGAGTGCCTCGAAACGGGTGATCGGTTGGGCGAGCAGGTAAGCCAGCGTGCCCTGCTCCTGCTCCCCGGCCAAGCTGGGCGCCGCGATGCTCAAGGCCATTAGCGGAACCAACAGGATGACCAGGTTGACCAGCCCGGCGGTCGTTCGGCCAAACCCCGCTAAGCCTTGCATCCCCGACCCGGCCAGCGACAGGTACGCCATCGCCAGTGCGAGTACCGAGAACGCAACGGTGTAGAAAAGGAACCATCGGTTTCGCAGGGCGTCGCGAAGCTCTTTGCGGGCGATGATCAGGATCGTGCGCAGGCTCATGGCGTGCCCCCCTGCTTGGAACGCTGATTTGGTGAGCCGTTGTCGTTGCTATCGATCTCGAAATCGCGCACGCCGATCCCCGCAGCCGAAAGTGCGGCCAGTGGTTTGCCCTTTTCATCGGGGCGGACCTGAACGCTCACGGTCTGGCCGTTGCGGTCGGCCTCAAACCCGTCGGTGCGGAGTTGTGCCACAGCGTCGTCCAGCCGGTCCTGATCGATCCAGAGACGAAGGCTCAACTTCAGGCCCAGGACCTCCGCTAATTTTCTGGGTTTGCACGTTGTGACCACGTCGCCGCGTTCCATGACCAGGACACGGTCGGCCAGTGTTTCGATTTCACGCAGACGGTGGGAGGTGAAGAGGATCGCCTTGCCGGCATCGCGCTGCTTGCACAACAGGCCGAGGAAACTTTCCCGTGCGGCGGCGTCGAGGTTGGCGGTCAACTCATCGAGCATTAGGACGGGGGGATCGGCGAGCAATGCGGCGGCGAGAGCAAGACGCTGCTTCATCCCGCCGGACAGTTCGCCGACGCGCTTGGCTGCGTGTTCGGTCAGCCCGACCTCGGCCAGCACGGCCAGCACCCGGTCACGATCGACCCGCTTGATCTTCGCGAAGAAGCCCAGCAATTCCTTAGCACGCCAGTCGTCGTAGAAAGCCAACTCCTGGGGCACATACCCGACGCAGCGCTTGGCGTGCTTGGGTCGTTTGCGGACGTCGAACCCGTTGATCGTGATGGAGCCTTTGCATCGGATCAGCCCGAGCATGCAGCGCATCGCGGTGGTTTTCCCGGCACCGTTAGGGCCCCACAGCGCGACCGCTTCACCCGGGCGAAGGTCCAGGTCAAAATCCTTTACCGCGGTCAGTCGGCCAAACCGTTTGGTGATGCATCCGGCCGACAGGATCGGCTTTCCGGTCTGCTCAGGTTGATCTTTGCGGGGTTGTGGTGTCATGGGGATCGGGCTTGTGGTGGCGCTTGGTCGGGCCAGGGTTCCGGTTATACCAAACATCAATAACCCGCTGGCGGACAGTAACAATACCAGAGAGGCGGTGGTGGTCGGCCAGACGGGCGGTTCGGCACCTGAACTGAGGGCAACGGAAGCCGGGTGCATCAGCGGGGCCTCGTCGGTGATCTTGACCGGTGGGCGGAAGGTCGGGACCGCTTTGGCGGCGAGTTCGATCGCTTGTTGGACGGGGCTGAACAGGAACAACCGGAGCTTAGGCTCGCGATCCATCAGGTTCTCGAAGAGGCTCTGGGCCTTGTAGCTGATGTCGCCGATGCCGTCGCCGTCCAGGTCAAAGCCGTTGTAATCGCTCCAGAAATTGCCGCGGCCATCGACGGCGAACTGATTATTTTTAAGCTGTCCGGATCCCAGAACCGCGACCTGTTCGACGTTTTCGATGAGGTTGTTATCGGTGAAGATGTTGCGTTCGACGGAGGGCATGAACGCCAGGCCGATGTCGTTGTACGCCACGACGTTGCGGGTGAAGTGCTGAACTATATCGACCGACGCGGGTGAGTTGTCGAAGTAAAGGCCGATACGGTTCCCGGCAAACAGGTTGTTCTCGGCCTCGACGCCATCGACTTCTTTAAGTCCCACGCCGTAGCCGCTTGGGCCGTGGTTGCGGATGAATCGGTTGTCTTTGAGTACCAGGCGTCGGCTGTACATGAGAAATGCGCCGACGGAATTATTTTCGAGGTGGTTGCCGATCAGCACGGTATCGTCGCAGAACATGAAGTGCAGGCCGTACCGCCCGTGGGTGATGGTGTTGTCGCGGATCGTCGTGTTGTTGGAGAACCAGATAACGACGTCCCGGCTGTTGCTGACGGTGTTATTTTCGATAACGGAGTTGGGCGAGTACCACAGACGGATACCGTCGCCGCGGCGGGCTATCGGGATGTCTTTGCCGCCAATTTTGTTATTTCGGATGACGCTGTCGTGGGATTTTTTGAGATAGATGCCAAAGAGGACATCTTCCAAGACGTTGTCTTCGATGGTGACACGGGGCGCAAGGACGGTGATCCCGGCGTTCTCCCGATCCAGGCTCTTGCCCGTGCCGCGGATGGTGAATCCGCGCAGGGTCACGTCGGGGGCGTGTATCTGAACGACATCACCCTTGCCGTCGCCCTGGATGATCGTGCCAGGCTCTGCGATGAGTTCGATTGACTGGTTGATAAGCAACGGCCCGGGGTAAGTTCCCGCAGGCACTTGAATCGTGTCTCCGGATTCCGCAGCATCAACCGCTGCTTGCAGGTTAAACGAACCGGCATCCACCGGCGAGGCGCACAAGGCCATCACGCCGACGGCTGCTAAGAGCCAGCTCCAGACCCAGATATACGGTCGATACTTCATCTGTATACCCCGCCCGGGGCCAAAGAGTAAAAAAAACCGGCCACCGCCTTCGTTGAGGCAAACACGGTGGCCGGTTCCATCATGCTAATCCGTCATGTCAGATTTCTGCGGCGGGCTATCATCCCCGCTACTTTGTTCAGTCCGCTTATCCACCAACGGTTTGTAGGCCGCACGGTGTCGCCACAGTGCGACAATGATGACCAACGAAGCCGCGGCCGCGAGGATTAATCCGGACTGGGCCGACGCCACGGTCTCAAATTGCCCGACCTTACCGGTCCCCAATACAGGCGGGGTGAAAGGCTTGATCGAGCTTGAGAGCGGCGCGGTGGGATCGAGGTTGTTGCCAAAATACGAAAGCCACAGGTACAGGTCGACCAGGAACCCGATCGGGAACAGGATCGCCGGCACCGAGAGCAGCGCGGCCCATTTGCTATGGATAAACACCGCACCGAGAACCAGCAGCGACAACGCTGTGATCATCATCACCGCTGTAGCTTTCTCGAATTTCGCCGCCTCATCGAGCGGTCGCATCCCGATGTAATGGTTGAGCGAATCGATTTCATGGACGTCACCGGAGAGGTGGTTGACATACCCGATCACATGCAACCCGCCTGGGTACTGCGGCGCGTTGAGCTGCATGTGCCAGTACGGCAGGAAGATTGATACGAGGAGCATCACCGCGGCCAGTACCAGCAGCACCGAAGGCAGCAGGTATCGGCCACGGTGAGCGGCCCACTCGTCGGGGTGGATTCTAGGACCAACGATTTTTTTGAGTGCTTGGTTCATGAGGGTGATTCACTCGGTGGCGACGGCGACCTCGGTCGGTTTAACCCGGAAGTAACCGGTCATCTCCAGGTGCAGTGCCGAGCAGAACTCCGAGCAGTAAAACGTAAACGTCCCAGGCAGATCGGCATCAAACTCGATGGTCAGAGCCTCGCCCGCTTCCAGGCTGAGGTTGATGCCGTAAGCTGGGATCGCAAACCCGTGCGTCGCGTCCAGGGCACGCTCGACGTTGGTGAGGTGCCAGGTGACGTGGTCGCCCTGATTCACCTCGACGTGCTCGGGGTTGAAGTGGCTACGGACGACCGACATATAAACATCGACGTTTTTGCCGTTGCGTTCGATCCGCTCTTCGCCGGGCATGACCGCGTAGGGTGAAACCGATTGTGTCGCGGGGTCCCAACCGATCTCAGGATAGACCTTCCAGGGCTTGAGCTTGTCAGCCTTGATGATCTGTGCGTAGTGCGGTTCGCCGACACCCATCGGCATGTCGTAGAGCAACTGCATCTTGTCGCCGTCTCCGCCAATATCCAGGAGCTGGAAGTTCTGCGGAAGCAAAGGACCGGTCGTGAAGAATCGATCAACCGACCACTTGTTCAGCGAAACCAGGTACTTGCCGCCGGGGTTGACGGTGTCACCCCCAACAGCGGCGATGTGACCGACGTTGTAATGGATCGAGGTCTTCGCCGCGACCGACCAATCAGGCTCGTCGTGCAGGTCGGAGTAAGCCCCGCCCAGCGTCCAGCGTGCGACCTGGGAATCAAGGAACAGCGAGGTGTAAGCGTAGCCCCTGTTGTCGAACTGGGTATGCAAGGGGCCAAGGCCCACTTCCACTTGTGCCTCTACGACGGCATCAAAGTCCAGGATCGGCACGCCGTATTGGTCGTGCGTCCAGTTCTTGTCGGCGATCGCCTGCATCATCTTCTTGAAACTGTAGATGGTGACGTGTGGATCGAGTTTGCCGGAGATAACGATGTAGTCACCCTTGGGTGCGACGTCCACGCCGTGGGGGCTTTTAGGCTCTGGGGTGAAGAACAGCAGCCCCTCGTCGATGCTGGTTTGGAGCGAGATGACGGGGAAGCCCTTGACTCGTGTGAACTTGCCTGCTTCGTAGACCTTGGCGGCTTTCTTGAGGTTGATGATGTGCATATAGTCGGCGTCGCGCTGGGAGGCGCCGGCCTCAAACGGAGCGTTGCCGTCTTCGATCCCGCCGGTCGCCAGTTCGGTGTTGAACGAGTTGCCGAAGACCCAGCCATCACTGACGAGCTTGCCCGCATCGAAAATATCCTGCCAGTATGGGGGTAGTTCCATGGCAAACGATCGGTCTGGATCGATCCGGCCCTTCTCGCGATCAAACTTCCAGAACGTCACCGACCCGCGGTAGCTGTCGTTGTATTCTTCGATCGGGGCGTAATCCCAGCCCAGCGGCGTGGCGTACTGCCCGCCCTCGATGACCCATTCGGTGTTGGGTGTGACCACGGCCCCGCCGTGATCGTTGATCGCGATGGGGTTCTTGATGATCTGCTTGGTCTCGAAGTCGCGCAGGTCGATCACCGCGATCCGGGCGTGTGCCTTGTCGTTGATGAACAGCCACTCGCCGTCGTAGTCGCCGTTGGTTTCGCTCAGTGCCGGGTGGTGGGTGTCACCCCAGCGGATTTCCTTACCCGCGATGTTGCCCTGAGCGAGGATATCTTCACCGACCCCGAAACCCCAGCCCTGCCAGGACTCTGGGGTGAACACCGCGATCGACCGCAGCAGCCGCATGGATGGCATGCCGATCACAAAGACTTGACCGGCGTGCCCGCCCGAGGCAAACATGATGTAGTCGTCGATCCGACCGCTGGGCTGATAGGTCAGCAACGCTGCGCGGACGTCGTCGGGGCTGAGGTTTCTCTCCGCCACGATCGCCTCCGTGGTGTTACCGTCGTTCGCACCGGATTGCGACGAGGCGGGTGCGCCCTCTTCACTGCCACCACACCCAGGCACAAAGGCGATCATGCATACTAATAGCGCGGTTCCAAGTAGTTTTGACTTCATGGCTGCGATCCTTTTTCTGAAGAATGTCAACTGCGGTTAAAGGGGATGATTAGAAATAGACCATACGATGTTGCGAGAACGGCAAATCAGGTAATGGAACGCTTCTCCATGCGTCGGCCCGGCACGATGTACCGGGACTCGGCTTGATAGAGCGAAGTGAATAAGAAACGGCGTTTCACGATTTACCCCCCGGCCCAGCACAAGGCGCGTCACCACAAATAGATTCAGCCCCGTCGTTCTGAACGACGAGGTCGATGATCTTCGTCTTGACAAAGGATTTCTCGATCAGCCCGATCGCCTCATCCAGCCGCTTGTGAAGCGGGCAAAGGTTCAGGCCATGCGACCTCAATCCCAGAGGGCACGTGACGATCCTTCCGATGGGATCGACGGTGTTGACGACATCCAACACGGTCAGGTCGGCAGCCCTCGCCAGGATGTATCCCCCGCCCAGGCCCCGACGCGATTCCACCAACCCCGTGCGTCGAAGCGAGTTCATCACCTTGGCGAGATAGTTGGATGGAACCTGAGTCGCTGCGGCGATCTGCTGGACCGTCTGCGGACTATCCGTATGTGACGCAAGCCACACCACCGACCGCAGAGCATATTCAACCGTTTGGGAGAAAATCACAGCTACACCTAGAAAAGGATATTAACATCCACATGTCGTACACTATGGGTAGTCCGCCACCCCGTCAAGGCGCGGCAAGAGAGGCAGGCCGGCATCATGGGGATATTCATCTGTAAATGGATATGGAACCGGCAGAGACCCTCATATGGGGCCTCTGAATAACCTGTCGTCGCGCGTGATTCGGGTTTGTCACGGCGGGTAAACCGGCCTCCGCCGGGGTTATTCAGAGGTCCCATCACTACTGTCCCAACGTTTGAGCCGTGATTTCGTATAAGTGTTGCCAAGCGAATGATCTGCAAGAGAAGATGACCTGCATCAACTTGAACTTGCTGCGACCATCGGGCCTTTCCTTGAATACAGGAGAGGCTCATGTA
>JAJRRS010000077.1 GCA_024279275.1 Planctomycetota bacterium
GTACATGAGCCTCTCCTGTATTCAAGGAAAGGCCCGATGGTCGCAGCAAGTTCAAGTTGATGCAGGTCATCTTCTCTTGCAGATCATTCGCTTGGCAACACTTATACGAAATCACGGCTCAAACGTTGGGACAGTAGTGAGCCGCCCTCTAAAATGGCTGGCGGACTCGCTGGCTGTAAGCCAGTGGCTATGACCACGAAGATCGCAGCGTTTGGATTGAGAACGATTTAACCCGGCTCGTCCAAGCGGTACTGCTTGATTTTTTTGTAGAGCGTGCTGCGGTTGACGTCGAGTTGTCGGGCGGTTTTCTGTCTGTTCCAGCCGTTGGCTTCCAGTGCGGCGAGGATGATAAGCCGTTCGGGTTCTTGAAGAGCGGTGGACAACGGCATCGGGTTCCAGCCGCCGGCCAGCGCGGGGATGATTGCCTGACCTGAGCCGGGGAGTGCGTGTCCGTTAGCCGAGGTGCCCGCTCCCGCCCCCGGGGTCATCAAACCTGGATTCACAACTGCGATCACCTGCTCGGGAAGGTCGGTGACCTGGATCTCATTGGATTTACTTAGTACCACAGCCCGCTCGACAGCGTTCTCTAATTCACGCACATTGCCGGGCCAGGTGTAGGAGCGCAGGGCTTCGAGTGTTTCGCTGTTGAACTTGCGTTGTCGGCCCAACTCCTTGCAGTGTTTTTCAAGGAAGTGTTCCGCCAGGACAGGCACGTCGCCGCTACGGTCGCGCAGGGCGGGCATGGCGATGTTGACGACGTTGATGCGGTAGTAGAGGTCTTCACGGAACTCGCCCGATTCGACCATCTCCGCGAGTGGTTGATTGGTCGCCAGGACGAAACGTACATCGACGTGGACGGTTTCGGTTGAGCCGACCGGCTCGAAGGCTCTTTCCTGGAGGACGCGCAGGAGTTTGAGTTGTAGCGCGGGTGTGGCGGAGTTGATTTCGTCGATGAAGAGTGTTCCGCCGTCGGCTGCGAGGCATTTGCCGATCTTGTCGTTGTCGGCACCGGTGAATGCGCCTTTGACGTGGCCGAACAATTCACTTTCCAGAAGTGTCTCGGGGATCGAACCGCAGGCGAAGGTGATGAACGGGCCGCCGGACCTTGGGCTTATCGTGTGGATAGCTCGACCGACCATGCTCTTGCCGGTGCCGGATTCGCCGGAGACAAGGACGGTGGTTTTACTTTCCGCGACGGTTTCGACAAGGTCGTAGACCTTCTGCATGCGGTAGTCGTTGCCGACGAGGTTGCCCATGCCGAAGCGCTCGGATAGCTGGGTCTTCAGCGATTTGTTTTCGTGGACGAGGGTGTGTTGGTTGACCGCCTTGTTGACCGCGAGCCGTAGCTCGTCATCCACGACGGGCTTGGTGAGATAATCCACAGCACCGAGCCTGACAGCTTCGACTGCGGAGTCGATTTTTCCAAACCCCGTCACCACAATCGGGACGACGGATTCGTGGTTTTTGCGCATGCCTTTGAGAAGTTCCATGCCGTCACAGCGGGGCATGTTCATGTCGGCGATGAGGATGCCGAACTCGGTACCTACTTTTTCCAAGGCATCGTCGAGCATGGTCAACGCCTCGCTACCGTCGCAGGCGGTGGCGGTGGCGTAACCCTCGCGGCTCAAGAAGTCAGCGAGGCTCTCGGCAACGATCGGGTCGTCATCGACAATCAGGATGCGGGCTTTATCAGGCATGGTTTCACTTATGTAGATTCTTGGGTGGGTTCTTAGGTGGGGGGGGCGTCAGGCTCGACAACGGGCAGTTCAGGGTTAGTTCAGCGCCTCGGGGTTGGCGAGCGGAGAGTTGGAGTGTGCCGTTGAGGCTGCGGGCGATCTGTTGGGCTAGGGTTAGTCCCAAGCCGTGGCCATTACTCTTGGTCGATACGCCGAACCGCGCAACGCCTTTCGCGTCGATCAATGATGCGTCCAGGCCCGGGCCGTTATCGCTTACAGTCAGGCGGAGTTGGTCGCCTTCTATGACCACGGTTGTTTCGATCCGGTATGGGCGGGGGGGTGATCCGGGGGATGAGCCGGGGGATGAGCCGGGGGATGATCCGGGGGTGGCTTGTGGGTGGGCTTCTGCAATCGCCTCGATACTGTTACGCAACCCGTTGGCGACGACAGGGAAGGTCGGCCCGGCTGGCAACGCCGCCACGCCTTCCCCCAGCGTCAGGCACAACTCGATCCCGTAGCGTGTGGCGGCGGGGCGGTGCAGGTGGATCACCTCGTCGAGCATCTGCCTGAATGTTTGCGCCCGATCGAATAACTCAACGGGGTTAGAATCTTTTTTCATCCACGCGTGTACCAGCGTCACCATCTGCCGCATCGCCCGGTCGGTTGTCTGCAGGCGTGCCAGCAGCGCGTCGGGGGCAGAAGCGTTACCAACGCTCTGCAACTCCGCTGACTCGGTTTCCCGCAACGTGTCGATCACGATCCCCAGATGCCTCAACGACCCATCCAGCAGGTTCGCTAACTCGTGTGCCAACTGATCCGAGGGATCAGGTGTTGCATCAGAACCCGATGGCCCGGGCGTGGGTGAAGTTGTGTTGTGGTTTGTAGGCGACATCCTGTTACGGATATCGAATAACCGACGCCTTCAGTTAAGCGCCGCGTCGCGGAAACGCAACATCAAAGGAAACTATGAGCGGTGTATCCAGACACCACACAGCCAGCGGGGATTATCGGCCGTATTACGCGGCCTCGGTGTCGTCCTGGCCGGTCCAATTAGCAGTGGGCCAGTCTGCGGGGAGGTCGTCCCGCCCGTGGTGATTGATCCGGCAACGCCGAATGCCCGCACCGTTAACCTTCATCAGAGCCTTGTTGATCAGATCTCCCGTCAACTGATCCGGCTCGTCGATCTTACCCAGGCAGATGTTCAATTCACACGATCGCCCAGCCAGACACAGGCCCAACACCGCCGCGACAATCGTTTCGCCGTCGTGCGCCAACAGGCTGATATGCGTATTGACGCCTTCGGGTTCGACCGTGCAACCGGTGCTTTTGGCAAACTCGATCGCGTCTTGCAAACCTTCGGGACGCAGTTGTGAGATCGTCACGGGCATAGCGATATTCCTGTCGCGGCACAGAGAAGAAGGACCGCCGCTAACGGGCTATCGGCACAAAAGCACAAGCGGTTTTGTACGGGTACCCAGGCCATCTGTGCCTTTTGTGTTTTTCGTGGCTAATGCCTTAACAGGCATAGGAAAAAGCGATTGATCACAAAGAGGCACAAAAAACACAAAAGGGAAGACGCGGGGGCAGGGGCGCGATGAGGCGTTACAACCCCAGCGCCTGGGCGTCACGGTCCGATAGTGTTCCGCCGTCGCTGCGAGGCTTGACCGTCACATCACGCTTCCAGGAACGCTCGCAACGCGGCTGGTCCCGCAGATCGTCAACGGCCACCGCGTCGAGTGAATCATCGAACGCAAACCGACTGACACCGCAGATGTCGGCCAGATCGGTCGTATCAAACGATGAGCAATCAACCTCTTTGATCGTCGGCACACGCACACCACAATCCAACGGGTTGTCGATACCCTGTGCCTGGCGCGCTTCTTCGATCGACTTCAGCCAGGCATCGCGGGCTTGCATCACAGCGTCCCAATCTTTGCTGAAAGGGATCTGTTTCATGCAATCCACATCCTGAAACGGGAGCAGATGAACGCAAGCGTCCTGGTCGCCGGTCAATGCACGCCAAGCCTCGTCGGCTGTGTGCGGCATCAGCGGCGCAAGCAGGCGGATCAATGTGGTCGCAGCGCGATAGATCGTTGACTGGGTTTTGCGTCGGCGCGGACTGTCAGGGGCGTCGCAGTACAGACGATCTTTCACAGCCGTGAGGTACACGGCACTGAGTGTGTCGTTGCAGAAGTTAAACAACGCCTCGTGGGCCTTGCGGAACTGGAAGCCGTCGTAAGCCGCCAAAACGGTGTCGGATACCGTTATGATTTGGTTTGTCATCCAGGCGTCAATGCTGGTCGCGTCCGTATCCTCGAAGCGGGTCTTGTCTTGCTTGAAGTCAAAGCCGTCGAGGTTGCTTAAGAGGAACTTGACGGTGTTTCGCACCTTGCGATATTCCTCGCCAGCGAGGCGGAAGAACTCGGTATCGACCTTGATGTCGTTGTCGGTGTTCAACCCGCTGACCCACCATCGGCAGACGTCCGCGCCGTAGTCCTTGAAGAGCACATCCACATCCAGCGCGTTGCCGCCGGACTTGGACATCTTTCGGCCATCCTTGGCGACCATGAACCCGTGGGTCAGCACCGCACCAAACGGCGGTTTGCCCTGCGAACCCAAACAAGGCAACAGTGAGAGTTGGAACCACCCGCGATGCTGGTCGGAGCCTTCAAGGTAAAGGTCGGCGACGGAAGCTGCATCATCAGGTTTAGCCAGCCCACGTTGGCGCATCACCGCGTTCCAGGAAGAGCCGGACTCGAACCAAACATCAAAGATGTCTGCCCCCGGAATTAGTTTGCCAAGGTCACAGGATTTAACCCACGCGGGCGCATCCTTATCGCCAGCGGGGTCGTAATGCGTGAGCAATTCTTCCGGGGGGGCGAGGAACCAGACGTCGCTGCCCTTCTCACGGAACAACTGCGCGACAGCTTGGACACTGGCGGGGGTGAGTAACGGTTTGCCCTCGACGCCTTCCGGCGGATAGAACGCAGGGATCGGGAGTCCCCACGATCGCTGCCGGCTCAGGCACCAGTCGGGTCGGGAGTCGAGCATGCCGCGCATGCGGTTTTGGCCCCACTCGGGGAAGAACTTAACGTCGGTCGCGGTCACATCCAAGGCACGTTGCCGCATGGACCCGGTTGTACCGTTGACTTCAAATTCTTTGTTGACATCCACGAACCACTGCTCGGTTGCGCGGAAGATGACCGGGCTTTTGCCGCGCCAGTCGTGGGGGTAGCTGTGGGTGAATTGTTCGGCATGAAACAGGTGCCCGGACTCGCGCAGTTTTTCGACGACCAGGCCGTTGGCATCCCAGACATTAACACCGTGCAACCAATCGGGGGCGGTGTCGTCGAACGTGCCATCGTCGCGGACGGGGCAATAGACATCAAGCCCTTCGCGCAGGCCGGTCTGGTAATCGTCCACGCCATGTCCGGGCGCGGTGTGGACCAGGCCGGTGCCGTCTTCGAGTGTGACGTAGTCGGCGGCGACGACTTTGCTGACGCGGTCGATGAAGGGGTGGGTGTATTCGATGCCGACCAGGTCGCTGCCTTTATAGATTTTCTTAGGCTCTACATCGGTTTTGAGAACTTTCTTAGCCAGGTCGACTGCAACGATGACGGTTTGACCCTCGAGGTCGTATTCGCCGTAGTCGTGGCGTTCGTGAACTGCGACGGCGAGGTTGGCGGGCAGCGTCCAAGGCGTGGTGGTCCAGATCATCAACGCGCCTTTGCCATCGACGCGATCAAACTTCACAAACACACTCGTGTCTTCCCGGTCGTAATGTTCAAGCTCCGCCTCGGCGAGTGCGGTCTGGTTTTCGATCGACCAGTGCACGGGCTTGAGGCCGCGGTAGACCACGCCACGCGATACCAGGTCGGCGAAGACTTCGAGCACCGCGCCTTCGTAGCACGGGTTCATCGTGAGGTACGGGTCGGCGTAGTCGGCGACGGTCAGCAGGCGTTTCATCTGGCCGGTCTGGAGCTTGACGAACTTCTCGGCAGACGTCTTGCACTTTCGACGGACCTGGATCGGCTTCATATCTCTTGCCTTGCCCCCGGATTTGTCCCCGGATTCACCCAGTTCCTGCATGACTTTGTGTTCGATGGGTAGGCCGTGGCAGTCCCAACCGGGGACGTAGGGGACGTCGTAGCCGGCCATGGTCTTGGTGCGGACGACGAAGTCTTTGAGGACTTTGTTTAAGAGGTGCCCGAGATGGATGGACCCGTTGGCGTAGGGTGGGCCGTCGTGGAAGACGTACCGGTCCTTATCGCTGCCTTGCTCGCGGAGCTTCTGGTAGAGACCCATCTTCTCCCAGCGTTTGAGGCTGGCTGGCTCGTTCTGCACGAGGTTGGCCTTCATGGGGAAGGCGCTCTTCGGCAGGTTCAGCGTCTTCTTGTAGGTCTTTTTGTCGACCTTCTTTTTTGTCTGGGGGTCGGTCTGCTGATCGCTCATGGCTGTCTCTAAGTGCTGTGAAAAACGTGTTATGAAAAAAAAGCCCCGCCGATAGGCAGGGCTTTGAGGTTTGATCGTGTGGGATCACCTTGCCCTACCGTGTTCCGGGAGAGAAAAAAACTATCAGGGCGATCGTAATGGGGAATTCTGCGCTCATTTGGGTGGGCATTATAAGGTTAATGTCGGGTGGGCGGAAACCGGGCTTAAGGGACGAATCGAGTCTACTGCCAATTCAGGCGCAACTCCGAGATCAACGGTCGCCAAGCGTGCCGTGTAGCCGCATCTATAAGATCAAATATAATTTATATTTGATCTTATAGATGCGGTCCTTAACCGAAGATATGCGGTCACGAACTAACGATAGGAGCCGGTGGCTTGGTTGTGGAGAGGGGGTTGTGGGTCGAAGGCCTGGGCAGCGGTCAGAGCAGGTCTTTTAACGGCAGGCTGATCTGGTCGAAGGCCTTGGCGGGGAGGCTGACGGTGTCCCACTTGGCGCTGCGTGGCCGCATGTGTTCGGCGTAGTCTGACAGGCGGACGGCAAGCACGGCGTACCAGCGTTCGTTGTACTCGAAGACTTCGTGGAAGAGGGCGTCGGGGGGTTGAGCGTCGCACCAGAAGAGGAAAGCGAAGGCGGGGTTGAAGTCTTCGCCGAAGATACCTTGCCATTTGCGGAGGCACTTGACGTCGTCGTTGGTGACCCAGTTCTGAAATGCCCGGCCGGTCTTGCCGGTGTGTTTGCGTCCTTTGACGTCGATGAGCAGGTTGCGGCCGGACTTTGAGTAGACGACGAAGTCGAAGCTCTTGAGTTTAATTTTGGTGCCAGCGAGTTGGCCGGGGGTCAGGGCGCGTTTGGCTTCATCGACGGCGATGTAGGGGATCGCGTTGGCGCGGAGGTAGTGCTCGAATGCGCGGTCGTAGTGGAAGCGGCGGTTGGCCATGAGGGCATTGTACGTTACGGAAACGGCGGTGGCTTTGATCCGCGGCAGCTTCGCAGCCTGCGGCTTGGGGTGGGGGGGGCGACATTGCTATAAGCCGTGGGCTGCGGAGCTGCCGCGGTTTCTTACTCGGTGGTGCCTACCACCCCGTCGTGATGGGTCCACACCCATGCTTTTTCTCCCGCATGTCTGCGTATGTAATCGAATGTGTTGAGTTGGTGTTGACGGTCACGGATGGGTTTGAGGCCCAGTCCTTTGGCCCAAAGTTTGGTTGGCAGGTGTTCGCGCACGGCCAGGGCTGCAGCCTGTTTGCAACGGGTCATCTCGTGTTTAGCTTGGTCGCGGTTGCACGGCAGCTCGGCCAGGAGATGCGTGTGCATCCCGCTGACGGAGACGGCAAGCACTTGGTGTTTCAATTTGTTGAGGTGGTTTACGAGTTTTTGGCTGACGATCCCGCGAAGTTCGGCGGGGAGGACAGTGGTCTGGCTGGTGTGTTGTTTGTGATATTGGTGCAGGTCGCGGTGTTCGCCGGTCGGCGGTGGGTTGCGGTGGTCGCCACTGGAGTGGATGCGGTGCTTGCGATCGCGGAAGCCGCGTGGGTCGCCGGGGAGCCAACTTCCGTGGGTGCCGAGGGTGATGTGGTACCACGTTTTGCCTGGAGCGGGCATGGGGGGAGAGTAGCACGGTGTGTGGGTGAGGGGAAACCGCGGCAGCTTCGCAGCTTGCGGCTTGGGGGAAGCGGAGGTGGTGCGGTTAATTATGGCGGGGGATACTGGAAGCCTTGGGCTGCGGAACTGCTGCGGTTTAGGGTCGCAGTTGGGTGGGTAGGTCTTTGGCGGTGATGGGGGATTGCTCACCGGTGGCTAGGTTCTTTAGCTGCATACCGTCTTCATCCACGATGACAGCAAAGCGTGCACGGACGTTGGCGGCTTCTTTTAATAGTTTGCCGACGTTGCGAGTGGTTTTGTAGCTGAAACGTGCGTGTATGCCTTGTCGGCGGAGGGTTGCGGCGATCCCGGGGATCTGGTCGGCGGCGGTGTCGGTGGCGGCGATGAGGAAGACATCGGGGACAGCTTGAACGCTATCGGGGACGAGGCCCTTGTCCTGCATGACCAGTGAGATGACGACGTCGCCCATGCCAAAGCCCACGGCGGGGATCGATGGGCCGCCTAGCAGTTCGATGAGTTTGTCGTATCGGCCACCGCCTGCGACGGCGCGCTCGGCGCCGGTGACTTCGTGGACCTCGAAGACGGTGCCGGTGTAGTAGGCCAGGCCGCGGACTATCCCTAAGTCGTACTCGCACCAGTCGGCGACGCCGAAGGCTTGTAGCTGTTTATCTAATGCGTGAAGCTCGTCCAGGCCGTCTTCCATGCCAAGCGATCGTGCGAGGTGGTCGACGTCGCCGGCGGGGTATTTGCGTCGGCACATCTGCTCGAACCGCTCAACCTTGTACTCGTCCAGGCCAAGCTCGGCTGCGCCCTTGGCGAACTCTTCGGCGGGGATTTTGTCCCGGCGGTCCAGCAGGCCGAAGGCTTCGAGCATCTTGTCGTCGGGGACGCCCAGCTTGTTAAGCACCTGCTTGACGACTTCGCGGTGGCTGACCTTGAACTTCAGTTGTGTCGGTGTCAAACCCACGCTCTGGAAGAAGTCGACGGCGGTGGCGATGACCTCGGCGTCGGCGGAGGCGTCATCCACACCCAGCATGTCGATGTTCCACTGCCAGTGCTCACGGACTCGGCCGCGCTGGGGACGCTCGGCCCGGCAGAGGTTGGGCGTGCAGAACCACTTGATGGGTTTGGGGAGGCTGTTGGCCTTGGCGGCGACCATGCGTGCAAGCGTCGGGGTGAACTCGGGGCGTATCGCAAGCTCTCGGCCGCCGCGGTCCTCGAAGTGAAACAGCTCTGAGACTATTCCCTCGCCGGACTTGGCTTTGTAGAGGTCGAGGGATTCGTAGATCGGGCCGTCTACTTGCTCAAAGCCATTGCGGATCGAGACGCGGCGCCAGGCGTCGGTCAGGTGGTTGCGCCAGGCCATGTCGGCGGGGTAGAAGTCGCGTGTGCCTTTGGGAGCTTGTAACTTCATTTATGATTTCAGATTTATGATTTATGATTTGTGCGGTCAGTTCGATGACGGTGTTTATGAACGATGTCTTTCA
>JAJRRS010000078.1 GCA_024279275.1 Planctomycetota bacterium
CGCCGTCAACTTCACCCGATACTTCGCCGTCGCTCGTCCTTGAGCCATGATAGACCTCCGTGATGGATAGATGATACCTTCCCCTCATCGGAACATGCCGCCGACAGGATCGAATTTTCAGGCATGACACGACACTAGGGCATGTCTACGCCGGGCAAGCTCGTCGGGGCATCGCGGTCTATGCCCTCTGCTTCGTGGCGGGGTTGGGAACCATCGTGTCGCTTGCCTATATCCCCTCGGCACGCATCGGGTCCGTCGTGGCGCTGCTGTTACTGGTTGGGCCGGTAATCGCGAGCATCATGGATGCCATAATGACCGTTAGGCGAAACCGCGATTACCCGCGTCGTCGTTATCAGCGGTGGTGGGTTTGTCTGCTGATATGGCTGGCGTCTTGGCCCGCGGGGTTCGTCTTGGCTCAACCGATGCGGTTGTGTTGGCTGGAAATGTATTCGATGCCGACCTCGCCGATGTCTAGCACGATCATGGCGGGCGACCGGATCATCGTTGAGAAACGCTCGGTCTTTGCCAGAAAGCTGAAACGAGGCGACGTTGTGGTCTATTACAGCGAAGGCTCCGGTAGCACCGTCTTCTCCAAGCGAATCATCGGCCTCCCCGGCGACGTCATCGAGTTCAAAAACGAAAAACTGTTTCGCAACGGCATACCCATCGACGAACCCTATGTGAAACTCGAAGGGCGAATCCCGTCATTTGCTCCTGGGATGCTTAACCTCGGCCCATTAACCGTTCCCGATGGCGAGCTTTTCATGGCAGGAGACAACCGCCGATGGAGCGACGACAGCCGCACAAGAGGAACCACACCCACAAAAGACGTCATCGGCCACGTCATGACCATCTACTTTTCAACCGTCCCCCAAGCACCCGACTATGCCCGCACCGATCATGACCTGAGCCTCTTCGGCATCAACACCGACCACCCCCCAGGCACCATCCGCTGGAACCGCATCGGCAAACGAATCATCAACGATACACGCTAGAATTCCCCCAACCTTACAACTCGCCTCCCTCCGTCATAGCTGCGGATGAATATCCGCAGGCACCTGACCCCCGGGCGGCGCCACGCCCCGGGGGCACAACTCGGGGGCGTAACCCGACCGCGTGATCCAGGCGCGATCCGGCCGCGCGATCCGGGGGCGGGGGCGCATAACAACACCGGCCTTTCGACCGGTGCTGAAATAAACGCTCGAATTGACACGTTATTTTGCTTGTCTTATTTCCTGCGCCGCCGGGTCGCCACCGTCAACGCACCCAGCCCCATCATCGTCAACCCCGCCGAGACTGGCTCGGGGATCGGCTCCAGGTCGATGTTGATGTCGCCGATGCCCTCATACCCGTGGCCGTTCTGGCTGTAGTTGCCCCCGCTCCCCCATCGGCTCCACCGGCTGTGCGACTGCGATTCATCCTGATCGCCCGTGTCTGCGGTCGTATAACCCAGCCAGCCACTCATCCCAAGGTTCAGGTTCTTCCCGTTGGCACCTTCACCCATCTGGAAAACGTACTTGCCGTAGTCCCACCCGTTAGGCCGTTGATAAAGATCAAGGGTCGTCCCCTCGTACCCGCCGCCCGCCGAACCGGTGAGCGTCGCGTTGGACTCGTCCATATAAAAGTAGCGCCACGCCTCCGGGTCGATCGTCCCGCCGTGATCGGCGTACTGGTTGTGTTTCAGCTCGCGCTTGACCTTCCCGTCGTGCGTATCCCCGTTGGGATCGGTATGGCCGTCCGCGTAGGTCGCGGAATCCATCCCAAGAATAAACATAATATCCACATCCCACATGCTCGACGCCCTGCCCACCGCCTGGATCGTCCCGGTCAGCCGGGCGCTGGTCATGTCATCCGACACGTTCAGCCGACCCGTGTCGTTCAGGAAAACGAACTTCGAGCTGCGCCCGTTAGGGATGTTCGTATGCGACCTGTTATCCGGCAGCCAGAACGCGTGCCCGCCGCTGTACCGCGCAACACTCGAATCTCGGTCAGCACCGGTCACACGGTAAGTCAACGCCTGCGCCGGACTCGCCGCGAGCAGACCCGCACACAACCCCGTGGCCACTAATGAATACGTTAGTTTCTTGCTTCTCTTCATAGTCAATCTCCCGCCCTGGGTAAATATGATCGGCTATCTACATTGATGCCCTGATACGCCGACCCACATAAAGTCGGTCGTACACATCAAAAATAGCTCACCAAACCAGCCAGGCCAGTTTTTTGTAGGGGCTTGATCCCACAGAGATAGGGTTATTCCACCTGTCACAAAAGCCCGGCCAACCCGGGTCGGCTCATAACGACCATGCCGGTTAGTGTGTCCGCCCGCACCACCCGCAACACCCGCTCACACCACACATCCCGCCTCCGCCATCCGCTCTATCCCAGCAGCCATAAACTCACGAAACTCACCCGCCGATGCAACCTCCTGCACACCCCGCCGAAGCCCCGCCCAAGGCTGCAGATGCGCCGAGTACCAACTCATCCGACGCTTGATCGTGTTCAACGCAATCCGCTCATCACGCATCGCCAACAAATTCTCAAAATGCTGCAACACCAACTTCGCCCGCTCAACCCGCGGATACTCAGGCGGCAACTCACCCGTCGCCAAGTAATAAGCCGTATCCCGAAACAGCCAAGGCCGCCCAAGCGCACCACGCCCAATCATCACCCCGTCACACCCCGTCACATCAATCATCCGCTTCGCATCCACAGGCTCCTTCACATCCCCATTACCAATCACCGGAATGTCATGCCCCCGCTTCACCGCCTCCACCACCCGAGCGATCCCCTCAAGACTCGCTCGCCCACGAAACTTCTGCTCCGTCGTCCGACCATGCACCGTCACCGCCGCGATCCCCACATCCGCTAGCGCCACCGCCAGCTCCCCCGCAACCATCCGCTTCTCGTCCCACCCCAACCGCACCTTCGCCGTCACCGGCACACCCACCGCTTCAACAACCATCTTCGCCAGCTTCACCGTACTCTTCGGGTCGCACAACAGCATCGACCCCCCGTTCTTCTTGGTCACCTTATCCACCGGGCACCCCATGTTGATATCGATCGTCGTCGCTCCATGCGCCTCCGCCCACCGCGCCGCCTCCGCCATGATCCCGCCATCCGCCCCATACAACTGCATACAAATCGGCTGGTCATCCGGATGCGTCGCCGCCAGCCAAAGCGACTTCTGATTCTCATTCAACACCGCCTGCGGACACAGCAAATCCGTACACGCCAACCCCACCGTGCCATGCCCTTTGTATCCCGGCACCGAACGCACCACCAGCCGAAACGCCAGATCGCAGTACCCCGCAATCGGCGCCAACAGCAGATTCGTCTCAAGTTGAACTGACCCTATCTTCAGCACCACAACAGTATAAGCCCTTCTCAAAAATAACGGATCGTCTCACCATGCCGCTTGCGGCTTCGCGACCCCCAGCGAGCGCCTCGGCTACGCATACCTTTCAATATCTTCTATAACCACCCAACAACCCTCCCCCCCACATCATCAATCATCAATCATAAATCACACATCTCCCCTCCACTCCCCTTCCTAATCTGTGTCATCTGCGTAATCTGCGGATACCCTCCCTCCCCCCCCCTCCCCAAATCATCAATCAGCAACCGTAGGTCCGCGAAGCGAAATCCAAAATCATAACTCCCTATAATCCCCTCATGCCCAACAACCGACGCACCAAAATTATCGCCACCCTCGGCCCCGCCACCAACGCACCGGACGTGATCGAATCCCTCATCACCGCCGGCGTCAACGTCATCCGCCTCAACATGTCCCACGCCGGACACGACCAGACACGCAACGACGTCAAACACATCCGCGCCGCCGCCACCAAGCTCAACAAAATCGTCGCCGTCCTCATGGATACCCAAGGCCCAGCCATACGCACCGGCGAACGCGCGACCGACCTCAAACTCAAGCCAGGCCAAATCATCGCCCTCACCGTCCGAGGCGAACAATCAGAAGAATACACCTCCGTCGATGTCAACTACGACGACCTCGTCAACGACATCTCCGTCGACGACGTCGTCGTCGTAGACAACGGCAACATCAAACTCAAAGTCCTAAAAAAGAAACACAACCAACTCGAATGTGAAGTCCTCACCGAAGGCGTCCTCGGCTCCCGACGACACATCAACCTCCCGGGGGTCCGCGTCAACCTCCCCGCACTCACCGACAAAGACATCGCCGACATCGAGCTGGGCATCGAACTCAAAGTAGACTACTTCGCCATGTCCTTCGTACGACAGGCCGAAGATGTCCAACGACTCCGCGCCATACTCGATTACAAAAAATCACCACAGAAAATCGTCGCCAAGCTCGAAGACCAGCAAGGCGTGAAAAACGTCGAAGAAATCATCAACGTCTCCGACGCCATCATGATCGCACGCGGCGACCTCGGCATCGAAGTACCCTTCGAAGACCTCCCACCGCTGCAACGTAAAATCGTCAAGCTCTGCGTCGCCAAAGGCAAGCCCGTCATCGTCGCCACACACATGCTCGAATCCATGATCGAATCCCCCTCACCCACACGCGCCGAAGTCACCGACGTCGCCAACGCCGTCTTCGAACAAACAGACGCCATCATGCTCTCCGGCGAAACCTCCGTCGGCAAATACCCCGTCCCCTGCATCCAGGCCATGGACCGCATCGCACGACGTATCGAACGCTCAGGCGGCGCAGGCTTCGCATCCAAAGCAGCACCCGACGACATCCACGCAAAAATAGTACGACAGGCCGCCGACCTCGCAAACGACATCCAAGCCGCCGCACTCGTCGTCTTCACCCGCACCGGACGCATGGCCCAAAACGCCGCATGGACACGCCTCCTACGCACCCCCATCATCTGCTTCACCAACAACAAAATCCTCCTCCCACAGCTCGCCCTCCTCTGGGGCGTCCACCCAATCCTTTTAGACTTCCCCAACGACCCCAACCAAACCGTCCGCGACGCCGGCCAACTTCTCTTGGACAAAAACCTCGTCCCCAAAAACGCCACCGTCGTCTTCGTCACCGAAGCCACCATCAAAGACAAAACCGTCGACACCATCCAGGTCGAAATGCTGGGGTGAATCCGTCAGCGTGTCTAGTATCTGATATCGGTTATCTTCCTAGATCCCAGAACCTTCGGTGGGTAAATCTTCAAGTTCATCCGCGAAATGTCTTGCAAGAAAAAATAGCCATTCGATCTGACTGTGTTGCAGGATCGCCACATTAAAGCTGGCTGGCATCCCTCGGGTTGAGACAATGTCACGCAGGTCTGAAATTGTGTATTCACACGGTGCAGAGTCATTAGTGCTGGGAAGGACGCACGCCCGTATCAGTGCGACGCAAAGTTCTACGAAGCACGACTCGTCGTTGGCAAGGTAACTCCACCAATCAGCCCCGATCCGCACCGCGACGGTGACTTGAATATCACCAAGTTAAATGAGCAATCCCAACGTTTGTCGGGTTGAATGATCATACTGCCGGTTGGCAGCTTTTCCCGAAGTTTCCGCAGAATGTGCCAATCCTTTTTGTTCGACTGTTTCTTTGTGCCGTACAGCACGCCATAGGTGAAATCTACGCACCGCACACCGGCATCGGCCGCCCAAGCTTCGGTGTTGGCAATGATCGCGTCTGCGAAGTTTTCGCTCATTTCATCATTCAGACATCGGGGGCCACTTTTGAGTGTTGCTAAACGAACGAGGTTGTTCTCGATTTTTCGCCCATCAAGGGCGGAATTCGCTGTATGCATACCACTCGCCACAGATTCCGTATCCCAGCCATAGACCGGAAGTGCTACCAGTTCGACCATTTTTCCGGCAGAAGTCTCCATCGACGAAAAAAGTTTGGCTGGCAAGATATCGGCTTCGATCTGGCTAATGGAGGTGTACCCCTTATTCATGCAATGGATCATGAGGACGAATGGATTCGTGCTGAATTTTTGAAACTTGGACGTCTCCGGAGGTAGTGACTTGACGTGTGACTTAATACGCTGGCGAAAATCGCTCTCCATTGCCAGAACACGCTGCTTGGCTTTGTTGTTTGCATCGATAGCACGGACCCGCTTGAGAAGGTCGAGCTTTTTGATGATTCTTTTGGATGGCCGAGGTAGGCCCGCATGTCTTTTTGCCATGTATCCCCCGTCTTAAATTGCTGTCACTTTACGCTGTGTTTTCGGGGTAGCGTACGTCGCCTCCTCGTTTTTTTCTCCGTCCTGCCAGAGGTATGTCTTGCCATTTTTGAACCACTGGCGTGTCCGAACGTGTGACTGCACATAAACGACACGATAAGTCTCCGGTGCCTTATCGTAGGGCGTAAAATTACGCTTCTGCAGCGCATCGAATTGGTCGGCGATCACTTCGCCTGCTACATGGCCCAGGCGGGTAGGAACTGCGTTCCCAACCTGAGCATATTGCTTGTGTGGTGTGCCTTTAATCTCCCAATCGTCCGGAAATTCTTGGATGCGGGTGTATTCTCGTAGTGTTAATGCCCTGGTTTCTATTGGGTGGCAAAGCGATGTGCTTGCATGGTTGGGCATTGTCACCAGTGTCGGGCACGGCAGGTCAAAACTGAGGCGGCGCCACCAGCCAGACCGGCCACCTTTTGCGTGCCAGGCTTTACCCATCGATTCTTGTTGAACTTCAAGCGGTAGGCTTCGCCAATTCGACCCCGGAGGGACCATCGATAGAAATCGCTTCTTGCGAGGACTAAAATCCATCACGATGGGACGATCTTCGTTCAAATTGCTTATCGCATCCCCCAAGGTCAACCACGGCAACTTGTTGTTAGGTTGACTCTCAAACAGAGTTTTTTGATCGCTCGGGGCATGTGGTGACCCATGAGTTGGTTGGGTAAAATCCACCTCCGCGTTGTAGCGGTTGCCAATGAACAAGGCCCTCTCGCGGATTTGTGGAGCACCGTAGTTCACCGCGTTAACCTCAAAGCAGTCCATGTGGTAAGTCGCCCCGCGGATTGTTTGGAGGTCTTTTGCGAATAGCCGCACAACCGATCCGGGTTCTTCGTCTGGTTTTAACGGTGGGCCACCCTTGTCAGGACGCTGATCAATCGGACGGTGTTTGAGCGCAGCGGAAAGCAGACCGCGAACATTTTCCATTAAAAAGAATCGCGGCTGGATTGCCTCAATGAATCGCAGATACTGCCAGAGGAGCGTGCCTCGCGGATCTTGTGTAGTCCCCCTGCGCCCGGCAGTACTGAACGACTGGCAAGGCGGGCCTCCTACTACTAGGTCTACTTCACCGGGTTTGAGTTTTAGGGCATCCAACACGTCGAGAGGATTGAGATCGGTGATGTCGTTTTCGAATACCTTCAAACCGGAATATAGCCGCTTGGCGGCGAGGTTTGCTCGGATCGTGTCGCAGTACGCCTTTTCTTTTTCAACACATGCAATGACGCGAAATCGATTGGTAGCCTCAAGACCCAGATCGAGTCCCATTGCGCCGGAAAAAAGAGAAATTACGTTGTATTTTTTCTTTGCCATCCAGATTGTCTACTTCAAGCTGATTCATCCGACGCTCTTTTACCTAACATATCTCATTTGACCCTCACTTGCTATATCGCTGAGTCCTTAGTCAACAACCAATATACTCGACTCCTAAAAATCAGGCCGCAAAATCAGCTATACGGTAAATTCCGAACTCGTGCGCACACTTCCAACACTTCTCCATTGAAAAATACAACGTAACATACAATCCGTTAGCTCCCTTGCCATCCTAAACTTACCCCACCGCCCACCCGCCCACAATACCGCCCCCGTGCGCACAACCCCGTCATTCCCGCCAAGAGTGGAGGCCCGAAGTATTTTCAATCGGTCCTGCCGACAACCTCACGGCGACGGTCGTCAGCTCCCCTGAGTATCCAAAGATTACAAGGACCGGGACTCGCGGGCTGCCCCCACATAACGCTGCACTCAAAAGGTGTAGCCGGTGGCGGGACTTTGGAGCGGACCGTCCCGGCCAGATGACGGATAAACAGGACGCGGGCTTGACCCGGTCCCAACGATCCCGCGCCTGCCGTTACCGCCGGAACACTGTGAGGCCTGAATTTATGATTTGGGAGTGATGATTGATGATGTGAAGACAATAAAACGAAATTAACCACCGAGGCACAGAGACACAGAGAGCAGATGAACGGAAAGTGACCCGCAGATTACACCGATTGCGCAGATTCAGGTCTGATACGCCCGGCCCGCAGTCCACCCACACGAACCGCCGCGACTTATCGCGTCCCTACTTAATCTGTGTCATCTGCGCAATCTGCGGACACCTCCCCCTCTGATTCTTTCCTCTGCTCTTCGCGGTGAATCCCCTCCCCGTCTTCTCTGCGTCTCTGTGCCTCTGTGTTAAAACCCTCCGCTGTTACGCGGAGTTAGCGAGGTGTCATAGTTTTTAGAATCGCAGTTCTACCGCCGAGGCCTCGGCTTGTTGCCCGCGTCCAGGAAGTACTTGCGCGCCTCCCCAGCCAGGTAAAAGCTGCCACAGATAATAATCAGGTCGTCCCGGCTCACCGCGCTGGCGGCGAGCTTGAGCGCGTCCTTGAACTTGTCCGTGGTCTGCACCATCTTGCCGGAGATCCCGTTGAACTGCTTCTGGAGATCGGCAGACTCCACCGCACGGGGGTTGAGCTTGGCACGGGTGAAGATGATCTTGTCCGCACCCAGTGAGATCTCCTTGAGCATCCCAGCGACATCTTTATCCTGCCCGCACCCGAAGATCATCACCAGCGAGTCGTAAGTAATATGCGCACCCAGCGCACGGATCAACGCCTTGATCGAGTGAGCATTGTGCGCACCGTCGATGATGATCCGAGGCTGTTTCCAGACCTCTTCCATCCGCCCGTGCAGTGTGGTTTCAGCCAGGCCGAGGATGACTTCTTCTTCAGGCAGGTTAAACCCGTGAGCACGCAGCTTGTCCAGCATCGCCAACGCCAACCCGCAGTTATGCGCCTGGTGTTCGCCACGCAACGGCACGGGCAGGTGCTCGAACCGGCTGGTCGGCGTCGTCAAACACACCCGCGTGTGCGGCCCCAACTCCCGGCTGGCCTCGAAGCGATACGAAAAATCAATCTGGTCCCCGGTCGTCTCAAGCGGCGCGCCGATCGCATCCGCGCACGACTGCAGCACCTCTTTGACCTCCGGCTCCTGAATCACGCTCAGCGCGGGGATATCTTTCTTAAAGATGCCCGCCTTTTCCCGTGCGATCGAAGGCAGGTCTTCGCCGAGGATATTCATGTGGTCCAGGCTGATGTGCGTGATCCCCGTAACCAAAGGCTCGATCACCGTCGTGCAGTCAAGACGGCCGCCAAGCCCCGTCTCCAGGATCGCAATGTCCACCGCCTGGTCAGCGAAGTAACGCATCGCCGTCGCGGTCATGATCTCAAAGAACGTCGGAGGCGTCGCGCCCACTGCCGATTCTTTCGCAGCGATGAGCTTGAAAATCTCCGCCACATCCTGATAGCTGATCATCGTCCCGTCGATCGTGATCCGCTCGCGCAGGTCGATCAGGTGCGGGCTGGAGTAGACCCCGACGGTGTACCCACACTTCCGCAGCATGCTCGCCAGCATCGCGCAGGTCGAGCCTTTGCCCTTGGTCCCCGCGACCTGCACAGCCTTGAGCTGCTGATGGGGGTTGCCCAGGATATCCAGAAGCTTGCGCATCCGGCTGAGGTTGAACGTGCGCTCGTCATAACGCACCATCCGCATCCGCTCGTGATCGATGTGCTCGTTGAGCCACTTCTGAGCGGTGGTGTAGTTGGTGATCTTGACACTCGAACCAGACGAACCGACGGGCTTCGCAGGCTTAGCAATCGACTTGGCCGTCGCTTTGCTCTTAACCTTTGTTTTGCCTGCAGTTGTCTTTTTCGAGTCCCGGGAGTTTTTCGCGTTGTTACGCGCTGAGGTAGGCATGATGGCCTAGTATACCAGAAATCATATGCAAGGTCAACTATATGATCTTAAGTGATGTATTAACAACGACTTGTCTAAAATACATAAGGCGAGGCGTTACCGTATATATTATATAATAATGGTCCTTCCGGGATTTCCGTGGGTGTTGATTGAGAGTAAAACGGGCACCTAAGGAGTGTGCCCATGCGAGATGCGGAGCTATATCAGACGATCCTGGGGCTATCTGAGCCTTGGTCGGTCGGTCGAGTGCAG
>JAJRRS010000079.1 GCA_024279275.1 Planctomycetota bacterium
AGCTGGCATGGGCCTGAACATCGAAAACCTCACCGGCGGCTCAGGCAATGACGACCTGTTCGCCAATGATTCCGCCAACGTCATTCTCGGCGGTGCCGGCATCGACGAGCTGCGCGGACGTGAAAACGACGACATCCTCACGGGCGGATCGGGCAACGACATCCTTAACGGCGGCATGGGCAACGACGCCCTTTCCGGCGGACTTGGCGACGACCAACTGACCGCCGGTGCTGGCGACGACTCACTGGACGGTGGCCTCGGCAGTGATACCCTCGACGGCGGGCAGGGCAACGACACCTACCTCTTCTCCAACATGCCTGTCACCGGCTTCAATGAAATCGACACCATCGTTGAAAACGCAAGCCCGCTTGGCGGAACCGACACGCTGGACTTCAGCGCCCTGACTCAGGACGTCACGGTCGACTTCTCGGGCGTCTCCGCCTTCGTCGCCCTACACACCAACGGCGGCCTCTCGCCGATCCGGACCATCAACACCGGCGACTTCTCGCTCCTTGAAAACGCTATCGGCGGCTCCGGCGACGACTCCTTCACCGACAACGATAACTCCAACGTCTTCACCGGCGGGGCCGGCAGCGACACCTTCATCTTCACACTCCCGACTTCCGTCCAGACCGACCGCGTCGACGAGCAGCCCGCCAGCCCGACAGACATCGACACCCTGAACTTCGGCAACCTCAACATCGCCGTTACCGTTGATCTCTCCGTAGACGACGCCATCGACCCGATCGCCACCGACGGAACACGCACCCTCCGCACCGTCACCGCGGGGACCGCCATCAATTTCGAGAACATCACAGGCGGCAGCGCTAACGACACACTCACCGGCAACAGCAAAGACAACGTCATCCTCGGCGGCGCGGGCAACGACGTCATCTCCGGCCTGGCTGGCAACGACATACTCGACCCGGGCACCGGCACCAATGAAACGCTCTCCGGCGGCGCGGGCGATGACACCTACATATTCGACGACGTCATCAGCACCCGCACGCTGACTCTCACCGAAGACAGCGGCATCGTTTCAGGCGGCCTCGCCGCGGGCGGCGGCTTAGACACCCTCGACTTCTCGCAGATCACCTCCGGCCTGGGTACCCTCACCTTCGACCTGAACCTCACCACACAACTCATCGGCAACCTGACGGTCAACCTCAAAGACTCCACGCCAGCAGCCAACAGCGACCACTTCGAGAACGTCACAGGCTCTTCAACGATTGACAATGTTCTGACCGGCAACACCGCGAACAATACGCTGATCGGCGGGGCCGGGGCCGACCAACTTAACGGCGGGCAAGGCGACGACATCCTCTTTGGAGACGCCGGCACCGACACCCTCAACGGCGACGGCGGTAACGATTTTATCCTAGGCGGCGACGGCAACGACACGCTGGCTGGCGGCAACGACCGTGACATACTCATCGGCGGCAACCAGGCCGACAACCTCACCGGCGGAGGCGACGAAGACATCCTCATCGGCGGGTCCACCCTCTACGACGACCTGACCGACCCAACAGCTACAAGCGCTCGCAATTTCCTCTTCGCCGCCTGGCTGAACTCATCGAACAACTACAACACCCGTGTCAACAACCTCACCAACGGTATTGGCACCTCGGGCTTCAAGCTCGACAACACCACGGTCTCTGACGACGGGGGCGTAGATATCCTCGCTGGCTCCGCCTCGCTGGACTGGTTCTTCGTCGGCACAGGCGACGACGATTCCGAGCGCGACATAATCAATGAGCAAGCCGTGCCCATCTAGCCCGTATGGGTTCAAAACTCATCCGAACCGTAAACTGAGATCCGGACAGGCCATAGGGTGTGGCGAAAGACGGGATTCTAAGCAAGATTCGTGAGCGAAGAACGGTTGGGATGGTCCGGATGCACTCACCTGATCATTCCCTCGTTTGGATAGAACTAGCTGGAACCGTCGAGGAAAAGTTCTAACCGTGTCCTGATGTTTCCGCTTTCTTTTACGGATCTCTCAAAGGTCCGTAACCTGCAGTACTTATCGAGTTCGAATTTCAGCCCAAGACTCAGGCCGACAGGAACGGGGTCGGCGCAAGTATTGTTTTCACAGCCCCTTAACATAGTTCCAACGTCCCGATGTCTATGGCCGTTCGTGTCTAGTTGCTAAGAGTTTGTTATGCGATCAAGGACGAACCTGATCGGCATCGGCGAGCCGGTAGCTTGTGCTGCGGCCACCAGCGGTATTTTTTACGATGATGCTGCGCTCAAGCAGTTCACGGATATCGCGGAGGGCCGTGTCGTTAGAGCACTTTGCGCGTTTGGCGTACTTGGATGTGGTGAGAGGGCCTTTGAAGTTGTCGAGCATCCGGTTGATGACTTTCCGCTGCCGCTCATTCACCGGCTGTAGATTGATCTTCTGCCAGAGCCTGGCTTTATGGAGTACAGACCCCAACGAATTGTCCGCATCCTCGACGGTGTGGTCGAGACAGTTCAGGAACCACCCGAGCCAGGCAGTGATGTCGAGGGTACTTTTCTGCGATGATTCCAGTTGGAGGTAGTATGCTTTCCGCTGTACTTCGATCCCCGACGACATGCTGTAGAAGCGATCCTTCGTGCCGTCTGCTTGTGAAAGTGCCATGTCGGCGATCGCTCGGGCGATGCGTCCGTTGCCGTCATCGAACGGGTGAATCGTCACGAACCAGAAGTGCGCAACACCGGCTTTGAGTACGGGGTCGATATCGGGCGGCGATTGGAACCACGCTAAGAACCGTTGCATTTCTCCCTCGATGCGCTCGGCATCGGGTGCTTGGTAATGCACCTTCTCTTTACCGATCGGGCCTGAGACGACCTGCATCGGCCCGGCCTCGCCGGTTCGCCTTCCTCCGACGGTGATGCGAAACATCCCGCTGTGACCCGTAGGGAAGATCGCCGCGTGCCATCCAAACAAACGCTCGGTGGTAAATGGCTGGTCAAAATTCTGCGTTGCGTCGAGCATCATCTCGACAACACCCTCGGCTGCCTCCCCGGCTCAGGGATCGCCGCGACATCAAGCCCGAGCTTGCGGGCGATCGACGAGCGGACCTCTTTGGGATTCAGGTGCTCACCTTCAATGGCCGAAGACTTCACGACTTCTTCGGTCAGAGCCATCAGGTTCGCCTCAGCCCGGAGGTCGAAATCTAGTGCCTCCATCTTCCCGAGGTGTTTACCCTGTTTGTGGCACACAGCCGCCAACGGACCCGCCAAGGTCTCGCTGTCCCATGTGAACGCCAGCCAATCAGACCTCTCGGGATCTCTGAATAACCCTTCAGTGAGTGTAATTCCGTGCAATCACGGCTGCTAAATCAGCCTCCGCCGAGGTTATTCAGAGGCCCCTCTCGTGGATATAGACCCTATTCACCGCACGGGCAAGTATTCACCGTATATTGTGCGTCGAATAAGCCCGTTTCACAGTTTTTAGTCGTTATTGGCCCAGAATCACCCCCGCAAGGCTCCATTACCCGCTGATCTCGATACGCCCGTCAGGTGGGGAAACTCTCACTGTTACGCATCCACGGAACAGCCCTGTACGAATAGGAGAAAAGCGTTAATGTGTTCATGTACGAAAACACCACGCTCACCCCCAAAGAGGCTTCCAACATGGGCATGAAAGACCCCTGGTCCGTCAAACAGCTTGTCATGGCGACGCAACAACTGCACGCATCACGGCTGTATGAGCGGTTCTCTGATTCAGACTATTTTCTGATCCGAACGCCCCGGCTTGATGAACCTGCCGTGGTGGTGCTGATGGGATACGGCGGCGAGACGTTTGGCCTGAACGTTTTCCTCGGGCCAACGGCCATGGCATCGTACAACGTGCTGTTCAACTCAGGGGGTGAGGCGCAGGCCCATCGCGCGATGCTGCGTTCGCACATGATCGGGTATCAGATGTCCGATGCGATGGACTTGAGCCACGACACCCGCCGGTGGCTTAAGAAGGCCAAGGTCCGGCCCGCTGGCGATCAGCCGTTCCCCGACCCGATGAGCATCGAGCCGGGCAAGGTGCCTGTGGTATTCCTTAAAGACAATCAGACCCGCCTGCTGCTGCACCTGGTGCGCGGCATCCTAGCCGCTTCAGAAGACAACGCTTTCAAGCCCTCTGGCGTGGATCGGCGTGGGCGTGTGCTTTGTGTCACGTTAGACAAGGACACGGAGAATCTCAAGGCGGTCGTTGCCTGGGAGTCACATGTTGCCGCCGACCGGCCAGAAGATGCGGCTGCGGATGATCCGGCCGACGTGCGTTTCGACCTGGCGGGCCTCAGTACTAGCGGCGACAATTGGCTGGTCAGCCTGATGCCCGTGCCCGGATCGATCCAGGGCGACGACCGCCAGCCGTATATGCTGGTCGTCTGCAGCGAACAGAGTACGAGTATGTGGCCCAGCCTGATGATGGATACCGAACCCACAGACCTTGTTGATGCGCTGGCACGACTGATGCGTGGAGAACACGAGACGCCCAGCGATGAAGCGCATAACCCCTTCTCGGGTTTGACCCCGCCGCCGATCGGTCTGCCGGCACGACTGATCCTCGACAGCAAGACCCTGCACGACGCGGTGCGTCACGCATTCGAGCCTTTGGACATTGAATGTATCAACGGCGAGGACAACCCCGGCATGCAGGCCATACTTGAAGACCTGCACGCCTCGTTCGATGCGGGCGTACTCGACGTCCGGGAAGACGATACCTGGGAGGACCAAGTACCTGAGGCCGACGACTTGGAAGGTTGGAAGCGGGCCGATGGTTGGCTGAAGGACACGATCCACGGGGGGTTTGATCGTGACAGCCGATACCAAGGGGCGCGTGCGTTGAAGCGATACTTTGCGCCGCGCACCGATTACCGGGAGCTATTCTCCAAGTACCGGCGGTTGATGATTGTCGATAGTTACGCCCACTGGTTTGCGACCAGTTACCGTTCGGCGCGGAACAGGCCGACCCTGGCTGAGCAATGGTTGGACGAGCCGTATACGCCCGATGCGGTGAAGATTTTGTTGCGATCTGTTATCGCGCAAGGCCCGAGCCTCTACCGCGTAACCGAAGCCGATGAAGACGCCGGCAAGATCACGTTCGCCGATCTGTTCACCGGCGAACTCACAATCGTCACCGATTTCGCGCTATCTACCTGCCTGGATTCGGGCTTGGTCATACCCGCCAAGCTGGTGCCTGTGGGTGATTTCCACTTCTTTTTCCCTGCTGGGCCGGTGATGACCGCCATCCAGTTCAACGCGGTGATGGCGTTCTTCGACGACCAGCGGATCGTGCCATCATCCGAGCTTTTCAGTGACCACCCATACCTGCTGGGCTGGATCTGGGACGTGATCGATCAGCACGCGGGCCAAAAGCCTGACATACGGAACACCGACGGCCACGCCCTGGTCCCCCACACCGCGGTCTTCACTTGTCCCAACCGGTCGGTTTTGGAACGCTTCCTCGCCGATCAACCCGACTACGAACCTGAGCCGGACGATCCCAACGCGTGGGTGTGGTTCCGCCGAGGCACTGACATGGTGGCTGGCGACACCGGTGGCACCCACAGATTCGAGACCCATCACGAGGCTGCCGAGGGCGCCGTGACGCTGCTGGGCCAACTCGAATTGGAAGATGGCCGAGTCACACTGACTACCAACTCCCGAGAACGATTGGACACCGCCCGTGCGTTGCTCGAACGGGTCGATGGCATCAAGCTTCAATCGTTAGAAGCCCAGTCCCTCGACAAGATGGCTGAATCCAAAGCGACCACAGACATCGGCGACAGCCCGACAACCTTGGACGAAGATCACATCGACGCCGCCCGTGACTACATCACCCATCATTATCGCCAGTGGCTCGACCACCCCCTCCCAGCCCTTGCGGGCAAGACCCCGCGACAGGCTGCGAAGACGCCCAAGCTGCGCCAAAAGCTGGCCGCCATGGTCCGGGCGATGCCCGACCCGACCAACCTGAGCGACAGTAACATCCAGATCAACGCCCCACGTGAAATGATCCTCAAAGAACTGGGGCTGGATTAGACCCAACTCCGCTGGGCACACAGTCTAATACGCCTTAACCTTAATCCCCGCGCGCTGCACGGCGCGTGTTAGGCATTGCGCTGTTGGCGGGTTCGTGCGATGATGAAGCTTTCACGACACGGAAGTCCGCATCACGCACATCAGGCACACGAACCGATCAAACAACTCCAGCCATTGCGTCGTCTCAAGAGCCACCGCGCGATCGCCACACGGCTGCAGATGGTCATCCTCACGCAGCGTGGCTACACCGCGCCGCAGGTTGCTAGCTCGGTGGGCATGAGCCGGCGGGTGGTGGCGCACTGTAGACGAGACGCATCTGCTAGTTGGTATCCCCTTGGCATATGCGAATTGTCGCTACATCCACGACCGTAATCGACATAGCGTCTGCTACCGATGCCGTCGTCGAGCCGCATGATCGGGATTCGGCTCTATCGCCCTCGCCGCTGGAAGCAGCGGTGGGGGCATTGGTTCGATCTGTTTGGTCCAGGGGTTTCGTTTTCTCTTTCCAATTGCTTGGTCCGTTGTGAGCAGCACGGGATACCACCTTCTTGCGAAATGCGGCAAATTAAACGATCCTGGTGGCATGGCAGAGCGGCGTAACTGGACTCTAGAAGAAACTCTCGTCGCATTCCGGCTCTATTGCTATACGCCCTTTGGCAAACTCCACCAACACAACCCCGACATCATCCAGCTTGCCAAATTGCTTGGACGCACACCGTCAGCGGTCGGGATGAAGGCGTGCAACTTCGCTAGCCTCGACCCCTTGCACCAGGCACGCGGTGTCGTTGGCCTCAAAAATCGAGGTCCACTTGAAGAACAAGTTTGGAATCGCTTTCACGAAAACAGCGAAGCGGTTGCCGAAGAAGCCGAATCGGCGTATGAGCAGTTGCTGCTAGCTGAAGAACCCCCGAAACAGGTAGATATTCAACCACCATCCGGCCCCACCGAAGTCACCCGCACGGTGCAGGCTCGTCGTGTACAAGGATTCTTTCGCACAGCCGTACTCACAAGTTACGGGAACCGCTGTGCGCTAACCGGTTTGGCGGTCCCCGCACTACTCAATGCAAGCCACATCATCCCTTGGTCGGTTTCACATGAACGCCGCGCAGACCCAAGCAACGGCATCTGCCTCAATGCTCTACATGACCGTGCATTTGATCGCGGGCTTATTACATTTGACAACGAGCTGCGGCTGGTCGTTTCTCAATCATTGAATAATGCAAATCAGTTGGGAATACTCGCTGACGAACTGACCGGGTTGCAAGGCAGGCGCCTACATGTACCCGAACGTTTTGCCCCTTCGATCGATTCACTTGCGCACCACCGAGAGCATATCTTTCAGGCGGTGTAGTTTTCGGAAAGAGTCGGTTCGGTTCGCCAACGATTGAACTCTCTGGGCAGCATTTGGGCCAAATTGGAAGCCGGCAGTTCGTCAAGGTCATAAGTACGGCCGTATTGCGTCAATACTTTGACAAGCCTACGAATCGAACCTGCTTTCTTCGTTTTAGCGCCGCGTTTGATCTCATTCTTGTGAGCGTCGTAATAGAAACTGTACAATAAATCGACAGCGGTCGGATAAACGACGAGTTGATTTTCGACGTAGAGGCGATACGCCTCGTCTGTGAGTTGGGTCAATGAGCCACAAAGCAGGGGTGCGACACGTTCGGGATTCTCAACGTATAGTTGAAATACAGCATATGGACCTACAAGAGCATGCCGATAGTACCGGCGAGCTTGATCAAGCATTGGGAGATATCGAGCATCCTCTTTCAGTTTTCGCCTTCCCATTGAATCGACATTGCCTTGCCCTGTCGAAACCCTCGGTATTTGTTGAACTGATCGACTCGGGTTTGCTAACGGGCAATGGTTTTTCGACACCGGCGAGGGTTTTGTGCCGCCGTGCGATCGTCCATTGCCGAGGGTTTCGGCAGGGCAACATTGCCTCTATCGTACGCCAGAAACGGTGATTTTAGGGTAGATGGGGATATTCGAATCGCTCCCCGAATAACGATATATCACGAACGCTTAGGCCTACTCTGCATCGGATGCGTAGCAAAAGCATTCACCACAGATCAGACTGATCGCTTCGGTGCTGCACGGCGCGGGCGGTGGATGTCAGGTTGGTCAGGTGGCACTTGCCGACTGTCAGGTCGGTGTTTTTACATCCGCAGATCTTCAGCTTCAGGTTGTGACGCTCGGCAATGGTACGGATCCGGCCAAGATTGGCTTGACGTACATCCGTTGGCAGGTGGGTCGCGCTACCGGTGCCTTTTCCGCGTATGGGTGAACGACCGACCTGATCGAACGGCTCAAGAATCCGCCTAAGTAGTTCGGGGTCTTGGATGCTTCGCTTGAGTGATCCGGTGATGGCTGGGCGGAGGAACAGGTAGCTTACGGATACGTCGCGGACGCCTTGACGCGACGCCTGGGCAAACAGTGAGTCTATACCGGTATCATTGTCGGTGACGCCATGGATCAAAGGATCGGCACGTAAGGAAGCGGCGACACCGATGTCGATCAGTCTGCCGAGGTCTTTGAGCCGGCGGTCAGCAGATGCAGCGTTCGGTTCGATGGCGGTGTTCAACTTTTCATTAAGTGATGTCAGGCCGATCTGCCCGGCGACCCGTTCCGGGCGGTGTGAGAACAGATCAAAAAAACGATCGGGTATCGCGCCTTTGGTTACGAACTGCACGCCGATATCATTTTCCAGTAGCAATCGCATCGTGCGATAGGATTGATCGAGCACTTCCTGAACCGGCATGAACGCATCAGACGATGGACAGAAGTAAACCGCGATCGGTCGCTTGCGTTTACGCTTCAGTTCGCGTGCGACTTGCTCGGCGGTGTTGCGGTACACCACCACGGCGTCATCGCCGGGGTATTGCGAATATCCCCGGATATAGCAATACGCGCATCCATGCACGCACCCGGCTGTCATGTTGATCGTTGGCAAATGCGACAGGCACCGCAGACTCGACGGCGTCAGCGCGTTGCTCTTGCGGTCAATCAGAGTCACCTTCACCATATCCGCCTTCCTGGCAACGTCGATTCCAGCTCCCGACGGGTTACGCACAGCAAGCTGGCAGACTGCATCCGGACACGATCTGTCGCATCGCTCGCGGCCAGGTGATGTAGGCCGAGGGTTTCCAGATGCGATCGCAGTATTGCGGCGGTGAGATCGACATCCTCTATCACAATCAGCCCGGCCAACCGGCTCAGACGTTCAAGGATGCTGCCTCCATCGGGTAGAATCAGCGCCTCTAGATTGAACCTTCGGATAGGAAAAAATAACGATCTGCGGTCATCCAATGCTATTCCAGATTGATCGCTAATATGATACAGGCCTCGGTAGTAGTCGCTAAGCGATGCCTGGCGAAACGTCGTGCCGTCAAGCAAACGTACTCGGGCGTTCGAAGCGATCAGAGATTTGCAGTCGGGAATGGGCTCACGCAAGCAGTCAGCGGGATGATAGATCGTGGGTGATGGCCGGTTACGAACCCTCGTCATTTCCGCAACCACGTCAGGCGAAGACGAATGTTCGATGTTGGTTCGGCTGAGGTTGTTAAGAAGCCGGCAGATCAGAACCACGTCGCTTTTGTGGCAATCGATGCGGGTTGATTCTTCGGCAATCCATGTCATGTAGTCCGCTGGCTGGTAATCAATATATGACATGTGCTGGCGTAACTCGGGGCTATGGGTTCGCCGCGTTGCGTCCTGCAGGCCGAGATCAACAATGGACCATGCGAACTTCCGATTTTTCAACAATACTCGGTGGCTCTTGATCAGTTGTTTGGAGACTTCGCTTAGCAACGATCCACTGCCTCCACCGATATCAACGAATGACAGCTCGGGTTGTCTGTTGTCATGTGTAGATGGATGCTTTAGGAAGGGGGCTATCGCCCAATCGGTGATGGCGGTTGCACGCTGTCGAGATCGCGGATCAGGCTTGAAGCTCAACGCCGACGATGCCGCTTCAATACATGCGAAAGACTCGGTTCTATTGGCCAGATCAACGGCTGGATAGATCAATAACGAAGCGGATGGATCATCCTGTATTTTGATCTGTCGATAGTAGTAGAACAGATTGGCGGAGCCTGAATCCGTGTCGCCGAGTGGGTAGACAATGGGTAGGAACTTGGCGTCATCGTAAGCCTTGGGTTCACGCAGTTTCGCCAGCAGATAGGCGGGGTGCCGAACCGTCACCACACCTGCGGCACGATCCTTATCGTCGGTCCACCAGGTGATGCCGAAGCTTTCCAGGCCAAGTAAAGACCGGAGTGTGGGCGTATGCTTTGCCCCAGTCAGCAGTGCACGGAGAAGGCAGAAGTAGGCTTGGCAGTAGGGGGGTGCCAGATTCAGGTCATAACCGGAAGCAAAGTAAGCCTTACGATGCGACTTAAGCGCTTGAAGTCGCAGAGCATTCTCGACATTCAGTCCCGGTTGTGCAGGGGCCCAGTAGTTATCCCACCCAATACACTTAACTTCGAGACGACCATCGCCGTACACTATCATCCTATCGATCAACTGGTCTGATCGAAGAACTCTGCTGATTGCAGTCCGGTTCAACGATTTGTGCCAGCCAGTCGCGACTGAAAGATGCAGCAATTCGGTCATGACAACCCCCTACAGGAACAACCAAACATAATATTAACATGCATGGCGGGGTGGTCAACTCCAAAGGACCTGAGTGGTGATAGCACCTCATACGCATCAGGCAGGTGGTTTTGTGGTCATGAGTGCGCCCTAAACTGCGCCCTAAATTGTTTTTCAACCCCCATTGAGGGGCCAGAAACGACGATTTTGAGGTGGCTGTGGATATTCGAATCCCACCCTCTCCGCTTTTTTACCCTTGTTTTTTCGGTATTTCCCGACAAACTGTATCTCGACTGTGAATATGGGACTAATAGGGCGGGAAATAGATGAGCGCCAAGCGAGGCGGCAGTTACAGCCTATTAGGGACGGAAGGCGAAACTTTTCGTGCCCAAGTGAGCCAGCCAGGTGCGGGGTTAAAGATACGTTGGGCAACTGCCACAGCTTCGAGGTTTTTCCGGAGGCTCGGGGCTGGTCACACCCAAAACCACGGACAGGTCTGAGCGATGCTCATGCACCCACGCGCCGCGATCTGTGTTGATGAAGGTCGCGTGGGTCGGTCTTGATCGCTCTGGTTAAATACATCAGGCCACCTCTAAAAATTAACATTCGCAAAGCATTCGTCCGACCTCGCGAAGCCGCAAGCAGATTTTCCGCGGCGCAACTCCAATTATTAAAGATGGCCATCAATAAATGATCGCCAAGACTTCGCGCCTTCGGCAAGCGGCTTGCGATCAACCCACAGGGGCTTTCTGAAGGCAGCCACCAGTACACATGGACATTACTTATGCGTGGCAGCTATTGGCCGCTTGCGGCTGGGTTTTAAACGGGTGGTTGTGCAGCGGCTGCCAGAGCAATCACACGCTCAGGCGTTTGCATTCGGAACGTGATGGAAGCCAGACCGGGGTGGATCAAGATACGTGTCCTTTTGGAGATGGAGTATATCGCAGATGGCCGGACATCAAGACCGTCCCCAAATAGGCGGCTTATCCGGCGAGATGAGGTTCGTAGCGGACTTGTAACATGATTCACGTCGGCATTTTCACACGATGCAAGTTGCATCGGTGGGACAGTTGGATTCATTGAGTATGTTTATGTGCGGTGGTGGAAGCGAAACGAGTTGATACGATGAGTACGGCTAGCTTGTGTTTCGGTAATCCTGTTTAGAAGGAGCGACGTGATGCAGGAAGTGCGCTGAGAGCGGATGTTCCTCGATCAGTAGGAAGCGCGGATGGCTGAGTGTCCGATGGTGTACTTTGCTTGTGGTTTGTGTGAGCCGCACGGCCCGCACAACGTGTTGGGGCTGGACGCGCTCAAGGCCCACGGTATCTGCTGCCGTGCTGCAGGGGAGCACGGCGGGATCGTGGCCCCGCCGGACTACTGGCACATCCACGAGTTGGGCGGGGACGCGTCATGGGGTTATGAAAACATCGGTGAGGCGCGCACGTGGACCACAGCGATGCCGCCTTAGATCCATTTCAAGAACATCTGCTATCACGTCCGCGCGGCCGACGCTGCGGGGTTCCACGCCGCGATCCTGCTGACCGGGCACTACGGTCCGAACTGGCATGACCTCAAGACACTGGTCGAGATCATTCAGCCGTCGTTCCGCATGCGGATCTTCTCGTTACCGGACTTCGAGGCGAACACCGGCGGACTCGACGGCGAGGGTGGGTGCAGGGCCGACCATGCCGGGAAAGTAGAAACGTCTCTGTTGTGGGCGATGGAGCCAGATTGCGTGGACATGTCTCGACACCCCGGTGCCGATGCGCCTCGTCCCTGCTTTGCGATGGGTGACAATTCGCACGAGGCCGACCAGAAGATCGGCGAGCGTATGGTGGCTGATGAGGTGAAGTGGCTGGGCGAGAAGACGCGGGAACTCCTTGGGCAGTACGTCGATCGCCCCGCCGCTCCGCTTTCGTTTGAGGCTATTGAGAGGCTGTGGGAAGAGAAGATTCAGCCGCACGTCAAGGATTTTAAGTCCATGAGTTATGCCGACCGGCCGCCGCCGCCGAAGGATTCACAATGGCATCTGAGCTATAAGATTCCAGATCGTTGATGACTTGGCTAGCGCCCGGCCATCTGGCTTGCTGGTCAGGACGTGGATGCTCTGCCTGTCGCTTCCACGGCTGAAGCCTCACTGTCGTGCCGGCGAGATGTTAGTTGTAATAGTGCGGGCAGCAGGAGCATGTCGCCGACGAGGGCGGCGGTCACAGCCAGAGCCATCAGCACGCCGAACTCTGCGGTGGGTCGGAACGGAGACATCACAAACATCAACATACACACGGCGGTGATGAGTGAGCTTCCCACGCAGGGCCGCCAGCAACGGGTCAGGGTTCGCCGAAGGTCGTGGTCATCACGATGCGCCGCCACGATATGAAGTGTGTCATCAATCGCGGCCCCCACCGCGATCGCTGCGATGATGAGTGATGGCAGGCTCAGACGCCAGCCAAACAGTGTGACGAATATAACCGCCACCGCGATGGGGAACAGGTTCACCGCTGCGCCGATAAATACCAGGCGCGGATCACGGCCACCGACAGTCCAGGTAACGATTCCAGCGAGCAGGATCATCACCGGGAACGATGCCACCGCGACCTTGATTACGCCGACGGATACGCCGTGGAGTTGAGCGGCAACGCCGGACCAGATTAGCTCGACGCCGTGCTCGTCAGCCCAACGCTGCCAATCAACTTGTGCATCAACCAGACTGACCAAAGCCCCGCTGTCAGCTAAGCCCAGATACAGCGACCCCCCCCCTGCCCCCGGTTCCCCCGACTCCCCCGGTCCCCCCGTCCCCGGGGTGGCCAGCAGACTCACATCGACCAGCAGACGGACACCGGGGGTTGCGGCAAGCATTTCAGCGGCATCCGCGCTGCCGTGTATCTGGACCTCGAAGGGAAGCATCCCGACCAGCCGATCGTTGAGTTGTTCGTAGTCGCTTCGGACCTCTGAGTTCTTTGGGAAATAGCGGATCGGGTCGCTTTGCAATTGCAGCCAGGGCACGCAGGCAATCGCAACAACGGTAACCACGGCGGCGACTGTGACAACCCGTTTGGATCGACCGATGGCTAACGCGCAGGCGGCGATGCGCAAAAACCTCAGCACGCCGCGCTGAGGGATTGCCATGCCGTCGGTATTGCCAATGGGTCGGACCAGCAGCATGATCGATGCCCAGGTCATAAGCAGGCCCACCGTGCCCCAAATCGCGAAGGATCGGATGGGTGGAAACTGGCAGAAGGCGAACACGCCGATCCCCCCGGCTGTGGTCGCGGCGCACAGCGCCAGTGTCCGCGACACGCCCGGCCTTAGTGCGCGGTGTGTTGCGAATGAATAGCCCAACGCCATCATCAACGGCCAGACCATCGACAACACCATGTCCATCGGCACGCCCAGCCAGGAGATGATGCCGACCAGCGCGATCTGGCTGCCGACGATCGCCGCGGTGGCGGTCACGGCGACCCTCGTGCTTCCGACAACCCATCGAAGCATCACCGCACCAACAAGGACGATCATCGCCGAGATCAACGGCATCCTCCGCTGACTCCAATCGGTTAGTGCGGATGTGAATACAGCGGGACCACCTATCGCGATAGGATTTTCATCGTCACTTGACTCGTCACTAAGAACATCCTTGACCGCATGGAGAAACTGATCATCGCTAACGCCCGCGCGGGCGAAGCAGAACAGGCCGATGTAGTTAGGATCATTGAATGCACTATTTAGTGTGACCGAGCGCATCAAGGGTGCGAACCGGTTGGCGGACCCCGGCGATACACAGGCGGAGACTTCTTCAAGTGATTCAAGACGCTGGCCTAACTGGTCGGAGTCGAACACGCCTTTCTCACCGCCGATGACGACGTAGCTTGCGATGGCGTCGTGGCCGGCGAGTTGGGGTGCCCAGTCTCTAAGCGAATTTTCGATGCGGTAGTTGCTAAGCCCTGTGGCGGCGAGGCATACCATTAATAACCAAATGACCCAGACACCCCGGCGTCTATTAATAGACCGGCTCGTGCCACGGCAAAGAGAAGTTGTCGTAGATTCAGTCAACGATCATCGCCCGGCTGTCGAGTGTGTAGTAGGTCTTGCGCCAGCCGACGATCCGTTTAATCAGCATCCACCAGAAGGCTCGGGCGAGCAGCGCCGAGACCACCACAACCGAAATCGGATAGAGAAGCAGGTACCGGCGATCGCAATATCCCAGCTTCCAGAACCGCCAACTGACCAGGTACATCAGGACCAGGTGTGAGAGGCACGTCGCCGCAGTGGCCCAAAGCATCGGATCGATCTTGGGCGAAACAATCATCTGGTAAACCAGGTACGGCCCAATCACAAACGGCAGCAGCGACCCGACCATCAGCCAGCCGATGCTTAATGCAAGCTTTGTTTTACTGCGCAGTGCGCCAACAAAGATGCGGGTCCAGCCGTCACATATGCCGACCAGGTCTTTGTACATCCGCACGCCGACCAGGTCGCGTCCGCCGGCGGTCCAACAGCGCACACCCATCTGTGAGGCGCGCTCGGCCAAGGGCACGTCTTCGATGATCGCCCGCCTGACCGATTCGTGTCCGCCGATCTTTTCGTATGCATCGCGACGGATCAGGATGAACTGCCCGTTGGCGAAGGCGCCTCTGCCCCCGCCCCCGGACCTTGGCCCCGGCCGGCGGCGGTTGGCTCGACCAAACCATAACGCCATCACCGCGGCGCACAGGGGGATCAGCATGTGCTCCCAAAAACTTTCTGCCAGATGCCCCGGCCAAAGCGACAGCATCGAAACGTCCCTACGCTGCGCCTCGTCCAATGCTGTTTGCACTGCCTCAGGTTGCAGCGTGCAGTCGGCATCGACAAACAAGAGCCAGTCGTCCGTAACTTGCCGTGTCGCGGTCCACAGCGCATGGGATTTTCCCAGCCAACCCGCAGGCAGGTGGTCGATACGCAGAACATGCAGGCGGCCATCTTTCGCAGCCATGGCGTCGGCCACGGCGGCGGTCGCGTCTTCGCTGCGGTCATCGACGACCACCACACGCAGCCGGGGATAGTCCTGCGCCAAAGCACCGGATAGTGACGCCTCAATCGATTCCGCCTCGTTGCGCGCAGGGATCACGATGCAGACGCTAGGCGGCGCATCGGCCCCGGCCTCGTCGGGTGTGCCATCTTCTGTGCGCTTACGCGGCTTGAGCATAATGCCTTGGCGCAGTGCTACGCGTTGGGCGTACAGCAGTGCCGCCCAGACGTTGCAAATCACACCCCAGCCGGCCAGTAGTGTTAAGGTTGTCCAGTCCATGTCGCGACACTTTGTGGGTTAGGGGCATCGGGCAGCCGAAGCAGCTTGTTTAGTAGTTCCGGGTCGTCGAAATCGTAGTGATCCCAATGGATCATCTGGGTGCCGCGTTGGCGGGGTTGGCCGGAGCTGAGCAGGCCGGCGGGTGTGAAGAAGACGCCTTCGAGCCGTTGTGCACCTTTAACCAGGCCGTTGTCGTAGAACATGCTCACCATCTGGCCGTCGGGTGTGATGAGTTGTTCCAGATCATCGTAGGGACGCAGCGTGTAGCTAATCTCGCTATCCACTTCATCTTCGTGGCCTTGCTCATCCATGGCAACGTTAACGATCCCGTGCCAACCGGCGCGGTTGCGGATGACCGGGCGGTTGCCTGTGCCTTGCGTTTGGACGACCTTGGGAACGATCGTGTCGAATTTCCACGGGACACGGCGTTCGATGGCGAACTGCTTGCCTTTCTCGGGCTTGCCAAACGCCTGGAGCGCGGCGGCTTCCAAATCGGCTGACGGATACAGCCTGTGATAACAACCGCAGTTGTAAAGCGTCTCAAATGCGATCGGTTCTTCGCGTTGGTTGAGGGTCAACCTCAGGGTCAGGCCTTCGGTGTGCCCGGCCTCGGGGTCGTTGGATTTGAGCTTGGGGTGTTCGGGGAACCAGTAGGTGTAAGTCAGTTGCGTGTGAGGCTTGCCCGCGATCTTGATGTGGCGGGTGTAAGCGTAAACCGTCGGGTCGGACGGGTTGATCTCAACGATCTCCCGGTCGGAAGCGACGACTTTGCCAATGCGATCGATCGATCGATCGTAGGTAACTTCCTTGGGTTGCTCCAACACAATCGTCGGGGCGAACGCAAGGAGCTGGTCCCATGTCTGCGCCGATTGGCCCTCGGGGAGTGTGGATCGTGTGGGGTCCAAGGTGTAGCGCACGGCAGAATCGAATGGAGTATCCAGGTCGCCGCGGTATTCTTTGGACTGGATATCCAGAATCGCCAGCGTCGAAGGGATCGCGAAGATCGCCCAGGACAAAGTTCGCGAGACCCGGCCCTGGAGTTTGACCGGCTTCTCGATCTCTTTGGCCACGGGTCCGAGCACGTCGTGGATATCATCGGCGGTCTTAGCCGACTTAACACCACGGCGAAAGAACCAGACTCGCGCTTCGGTATCGGCAATGAACAAAGCCTTGATTTTTTCGCGGACCTGCTGATCCACTTCGATCGAGGGGCCGAAGTAGGCTGCTGACAATTCATCCCATCCGGCAGGATCGAGCCGATCCAGCTCGTTCATCGTGCTCTTTATTGCCAACTCGTGCGCCTGGTTGAAGAAGATCAACGCTTCGGCGCGGGCGTGGTTTACATCATCGCTGGCGAGCGCATCGTCCAGGTGTTGACGTATGGCGGCATCGACCCGGAGGCAGGGCCAACCTTCGATACGTTGGGCTTTGGCGTCTCGGGACTTGTGCTTCATGGTGACGTCGTTGACGCCGTCGATGAATCTTGCCGGGTGTTGCGCGCAGCCGGAGATGATCCCGACCACCATCGTCGCCAGGAAACCGATCCACACCACGGGGCGGACACCGTCAGGCTGTTGCTTCTTGAATCGCATCGATTAATTCTCCTATCGCTTGCCTCTCAATGGTTAAAGGCGGCATCAGTGTCAGGACGTTACGGTCGGGGCCGGACTTCCCAGCGAGGACACGCAGGTCTTTAAGGTGTTCGAGTATTTGGTCGGTTAGCTGGGCATCTGGCTGGCCATCGGCGTTGATGACCGGTACGCCGATCATCAGGCCCATGCCGCGCGGGGGTTCGAGGTGATCGCGTTGCGCCGTCAGGTCGGTAAGTTCCTTCAACAGATACTGGCCGGACTCCTGAGCGCGTTGGCCCAGGTGGTGTTGTGTGTGGTAATCGATCACCGCCAGCGCCGCCGTGGCGTTGACGGGGTTTCCGCCGTGGGTCGATGCGCCGGGGCGGGTGTAGCTTTGGGCAATGGCGTCGGTGGTGATGAAGGCCGCGATCGGGAAGCCGTTGCCCATAGCTTTGCTGACGGTCATGATGTCGGGGGTGATACCGAAGTGTTCACAGGCGAACCAGCGCCCGGTTCGGTTGAAGCCGGTCTGTATCTCGTCGAGCACCAGAAGCACCTCGTGCTCATCGCAGAGTTTGCGGACACGTTGCCAGTACCCATCCGGTGGAACATTGATCCCGCCGTTGCTCTGGATCGGTTCGGCGATGAAGGCGGCGGTCTGGTCGGCGTGCTTTACAAGCTCATCCGCCAGCGCGTCGGCATCTCCGAACGGGACGTGGCTCACATCATCGGGGGGGAACGGGTCGGTGCGCCACATCGGCATGCCGGTCGCGTTCATCGCCCAGCGGGTACGGCCGTGCAGGCTGTTGGTGGTTGCGATGATTCGGGGTTTGCCGGTGTGCAGCACGCTCGTCAGCAGCGCACCCTCGACGGCCTCACTGCCACTGGCGCAGAAGAAGCTACGCTTGAGATCGCCCGGTGTCAGTCCGGCCAGCGCCTCGGCTAATCGCAGGATCGGGTCGGTCAGGTAGATCGTTGTCGTGTGTTGAAGCGTCTGGATCTGCAGAATCGCTGGCCCGATGATGTCGGGGTTGCAGTGACCGGCGTTCATCACCGCCACGCCGCTTAGACAATCCAGATAACGCCTGCCCACATCATCGAACAGGTAGCAGCCTTCGCCGCGAACAATCACGGGTGGGTCTTTGTAGAAGTGATAGACACAGGGCAACAGGTAATCGCTTTTCAGCGACAACAATTCCTGTGCCCGGCTAGTTTCGGTGGCGGCGCTAGCCATCGATCACCTCAATCTGGTCAATTTTCGGACCGATCCCAAGCGCCTCGACACGGTCGAACATCACACGCATCGCTTGACGCACATCTTCGGGAAGATGCAGGGTGTCTTCGTTGCTGAACATCTCGACATGCTGTGCGGCACAGCCTCGGCCGAACTGACTGGCGAACTCGAACGCCTCGTCGAAGTGGTCCTTGCTCCATTGAAGCGAGCGTCGGCATGTATCTGCAATATCGTGGCAGAGGTCTTGGCCGAGCGCCTTGCGGACGATGTTCAGGCCAACCGGTAGCGGCAGGCCGGTGTCGTCGCACCAGGCGGCACCGAGGTCTGCTACTTTGCTCAACCCTTTTTCGCCGAAGAAAAGCAGCTCTTCGTGGATCATCACCCCGGCGTCAAACTCCCCGGCAACGATTGCGTCGGCGATCAGGTCGTAGCGGTGTTCTATGAATTGTGCCCCGGGGCAGAACATCATCGCCAGCGCCCCGCCGGTCGTGGGGATGCCTGCGACGGCGACACGTTTGCCACGCAGCTCGTCGAGCGTTTTGTAGTGCTTGGACACCAGCACCGGGCCGTAGCCGCGACCGACACTGTTGCCGACCGACAGGACAGCGTACCGATCAGCCAGTGCGGGGTAGGCGACCGACGACACGCCGACCACGTCAAACGCTTCCTGCGCCGCGGCACGGTTCAGGGCGATGATGTGGTCACGCTCGAATTTCGCGGTGTAATCAGGTGTTTTAAGAGCGACGCGATTGAACTCCCAGCCGAAGAAATTAAAGGCATCGTCGCTGTCGGGAGTGTAGGCGACCGAAAGGGTACGCTTGGCGGTGTTGACGATAGGCTCGTGTGTGATGTTGTGATAGAGGCTGGTGGTCATATCTGCGATCCTTAATAGTCCGCCTTGAGTGTTTATTGATTCAGTACAACCCGGCATTAGTTTGGTGTTTGGATGATTCGTTGTGTGGAGTGGGGTTATTGACGCCCGGCAAGATGAAGCCTTGCGGCGCATCGACCGGGGGTTGGATAAGCTCGGCGTTATCGCGTTCAAGCAGACGAACGATCAGGAACGTCTCATCCAATCGGGTGACACGGAGTTGGCCGGGGTCGCCGAACGAGGTGGGTTCGCCCTTTGCATCGAGCGTCTCGAAGACAAGCCGATCACCGAGTGGGAAGTAGCAAGGGGTTCTTCCGGGTTCGGTACTCAACTCAAGGCAGCAGCCCAACAGCGTGTTGCCATACCCGGAAAGATGAACTGCGTTGGGGAATGATTCGGTCTGCAGGGAATGCAGCAGGTCGATGTCCAGAGCCATGCCGCCGTAGTGGACGCCGCGGATGCACAGCCGTTGTGTTTCGGTCATGATTTGTGCGAGGCGGGCCAGGACCGCGGGGGTTGCGAACAGGACGCCGATGCCCTGGGTATTAATCACCTGCATCGACTGATCGACGACGTGCTGGGCGTAGCGTTGGCTGGCGATGCTGTCGTTGGGCAGCTTGCGCGCCCAGCGTGGATCGAAGTCAACACTGAACGGTTCGGGGCTGTTCAGATAGCGTGCCAGGTTGGGGGCGGCTTTGGCGATGATGTGTGGGCCGCTTGGGCCGATGAAGAGCCAGCGTTCACTGCGGGGGAAGTTCAGGTGTTCGGCGGCACGCGCGAAGGGTTCGATGAATGCCGACTCGAATTCATCTTCACGGTACGCGGTCCAGGTTCCTTCCCCGGTCGTGCCGCCGGTCTGGCCGAGGACCATCTGCTGGATTTCTTGGTGGAATCTGCGTGGGATGTAGTCGGTCAGTGGGCGCTGTTGAAGATCGTGGGCGCTGAGGTCGCCCAGCATGGCGAGGTCGTCGAAATGCTTAATGTCATTGCGGGGGTCAACGCTAAGCTGTACCGCCCGGTCGATCCAGAAAGGCGCGCCCCATTTGGGATCGAAGTGGATCGCCATCAGGTGTGCTAAGCGGTCATCGCTAATGATACGCTCGCTAAGTTCGTTGAGGCAGGTGCTCGATCGTGTCATGCGCCGCCCCCTTCGCTGATAGTTTGCACGATAAAATCAGCGCAGAGTTTGACAATGTGGGGTTCCATACCACGGTAGAAGTGTTCGCCGCCGGTGAGCATGTGGCTGCTGGCGGGTGGGCTTAGCGACTCCAACCAGTGTTGTGTTGTTTCGACAGGTGTAGCGAAGTCATCGTCGCTGTAGATCACCATCGTGGGTCGGCCCGCGGCGCTAAGGGGTGAGAAGTCGTGACGCGCGATGGTGGGCGAGATCAGTATAAGGGATGCAAGCCGATCCACGACCGATGACACCAGCGCGTAGGCGCCGAAGCTGTAGCCGATACCGACCTGGGGCAGATCCAGTTGCGAACGTAGCCAGTTGGAAGCGCAGTCGACTTCCTGCGCCATGCCGGGGTCGGCAGGTGATGTGCCGGTCTCCCAGAACTGTCGCATATTCCCCGCGACATCGATCGGGTCGCCGCCGCTGTGACCGACCCCGCCGTAGTCGAATCGCAGGGTCACGCAGCCGTGGGCCGGGAGGTCCATGGCTAGTCGTTCGATGACGTTGTTCGCGATGGCTCCGCCCATCAGGGGGTGTGGGTTGGCGATCAGGACCACGGCATTGGCGGTGGTGTTGTCGGGGTAAGACAATTCGCCAACCAGTCTGCCGCGTGGGCCGGGGATGTAGACCTGTTCGCGTATGAGTTTGGTCGTCATGGCGACGCCCCCTCGCTCATGAGAGTTTGCCGATCGCAGGGGAATTCCTGATTAAATTTGTACAGGATCATCGCCATCTTCAGCGCCTGCTCGGTGTTGCCGGTCACGCGGGCCTGGCGTTTGAGGAATATCTTCTGGGGGTGGACGTTGCCAGCGATCGAGCGCCAAAACACCTCGGCGTGAGTGCGGTAGCAGAAGTCTTCCTTGAATGTGTTTTCTCCGTGATGCACTTCGATCAGCCTGCCTTGCTCGAACCGGCAGACCCATTGGCCGTTGGGTATGTCCTCGATCACGAATCGCATCGTCACACTGAAGCCCGTTGCCTGCGCGATTTTGGATCGGTTCACCCGGTCGGGGAGGAACGACATGAAGTAGGCGTTGTACAAGGGCGCGTCACAGTGAAGATCGGGTTCGTCCGTGTCCGCAACTTTGGGCGTCGGTGCGGTTGCGCCCCGGTAGCGATCCCGCTGGTGTTGGTCTGCATAGGTAAAGAGTCTTTGCAGGTCGGTTGTGTCGTAGGCCGGGCAGCTCAACCCTGCGGACATCTGTAGCTCCTGGGCCAATCCGCGATCGAAGTCCGGGGTGGCCATAAAGTAGTGTTCGATCGGTCGGCTGACCTCGCAGAACAGGCGATCCATCTCGGTCATCACACCGGGATCGAAGGTGTCGGGATCGACGAAACGGCCGCCCGCGATGTTGTAGTGCGCTTCGATCGCGCGCTGGATCGTGTGGTTGCTCGGTGCGTCCGGATGGGTCAGGTGGTAGATCTGGCCGTGGAATCGTTTGTTGACAAAAGCATGTGCGATCATCGCGGAGACGTGGTCCACCGGGACGATGTTCTGGCGGTCATTCGCTCGACCGCGCAGGCGCAGCGTGATGTGGTGGCGGTCATCATTGCCGGATTCGTGGTCGTATTGCTCAGCGAGCAGGCGTGAGGCCCTGGCCATGAGGTAGAACCCGGAGAACTTGGTGGCCCGACCGGTGTTGTATTCGCCGACGACGATCGAAGGGCGATAGATCGTCAATACCCTGTCGGGTTTGGCATGTGACCATGTCATGCAGGCGCGCTCGGCCTGCCACTTGGTTCGCTCGTAGGGGTTATGGAAGTGTGGCCGATCTTTGCTCAGTGTTTCAGGGACCGGGCGGTTTGTCTTGCCGCACTGGTAGGCAGAGCTGACCAGATGCAGGTCGTTGATGTTATTAGTCTGCGCCCAGCGCAATAGATTCAGCGTGCCGATGACGTTGGTTTTTCTTGGTTCGCCTGCGGGGTCGGTCTGAAAGCGGGTCGAGGCGGCACAGTGGATGATAGATTGGATATTCAGTCCGGTCGGCTCGGGCAGGCCCCGAACCACATCGCCGGTCATAAGAATAACTCGGCCTGACGCGAGCATCTCATCCAGATCGATGTTGAGTTCCAAAAGCATGCCAGCCAGGCGGCGCGTTGATTGATCCAACGGCGGCCGAAGCAGCACGGCACTCCGCACGTCGCGGCGCAGCAGGTCCGCGAGCAGGGTGTGCCCGATGAATCCGGTCGCGCCGGTGATCATGACCCGGCTATCGTGATTTGATGCTTGTCGGATCATTAGTTCTTGGCCCGGACAACAAGGCTATAACCCTGATCGGATAACGCTTCATATTTCTAGGGTTCCTGCTTTGTTGGGGGAATGACTTTGGGGGGATGTTTCGTCCCGTATAGGTATATCGGTTCACCCCTAGAAATCATTAGGAATGTGCAAACATTGCAGGCTGCAAGAATTGCAGTATCGCATCTGACGGATGTTCTGTGTGATAAAACAGCATCGGGCCTTGGGGTTGTGGTACGGTTACAATGTCGGGCGTCAACAGAAACCCCCGCCCCCCCGGAACCACCGATGACCTTGCGAAACCGATTGCTCTTGACCACGTCGGTGATGATCGTGAGCCTGCTCACGGTGACGGGTGCGTCGCTTTGGGTGGTGTCGTCGATCACGGGGAGCCTTGGTTGGGTCGCGGGGGAATACAACGAGCTGAGGCTGATCGATCAGACGGGCAACGACCTGGCGGCGGTGAGCGGTTTGCTGCGCAGCGATCGGCCGGAGCTTGAGTTGATCGACGCCAAGCTGAAGCAGGCGATGCTTCGGCTGCGCGACTACATCGAGATTCAGGGCGGAGACGAATACGGGCTGGGTGATGTGACAGCGGAGCATCAGGAGGCGGAAGACCTGACCACCAAGGCTATCGCCGGTGCGCTTGAGTCGATCTCGGAAAAAGCCCACGAATTGCGGTTGAAGGTGGTGGTGTCCCTGACGGAAACCGGAGATGTGGGTGTGACCGATGAGGATATCGCTGAGATGTCTTTAACCATTGAGCAGATACGTCTGGACCTGGAGACGTTGGCGGGCGAGGCGGACGTCGCGGTACTGAACGCCCATGCGCGTGGCCGAACGGTGCTGAGTCGTGCGGTGCTGATTTTGTCGGGGGTGAGTTTGTTAGCGGCGATGTTGGCGGTGTTCAGTGGGATGCTGCAGTACCGTGCGGTGGTGCCGCCGTTGGCGCGGATGCGTGACCGTGTGCGTGAGATCGCGTCGGGGCGGTTTGACCAGCGTGTGACACATTGCGGCAAAGATGAGTTCGCGGACCTGGCGGCGGACTTCAACCGGATGGTCGCTGAGTTGGAGGCGTTGTATCAGAACCTCGAAGCGCGGGTTCAGACCAAGAGCCAACAGCTTGTGCGTTCCGAACGTTTGGCGAGCGTGGGTTATCTGGCAGCGGGTATCGCGCATGAGATCAACAACCCTTTGAGTATCATCGCGGGTTATGCCGAGCTTGCGATCAAGGACCTGCGTGCCCGACGTGAAGAGTCTGAATCGCTTGAGGGTCTTGAGATTATCCGGGACGAGGCGTTTCGCTGTAAGCGGATCATCGAGAAGTTGCTGTCACTGATGCACAGCCCCGATGCGCCGCGTGGGAAGGTGAGCCTTGCGGCGGTGGCTCACGATGTGGCGGGGATGGTGCGCGGGCTTAAGCAATTCAGCAGCCGGGAGCTGGACATCCAGATTGATTCTGCGCAGCCTTTGGACGTGATGGCGCACGAGGCGGAGATGAAGCAGGTGCTGTTGAACCTGACGATCAACGCGATGGAAGCGGTGGGCGACGGGCTTGGCCGGGTTCGGATCGTCGGGGCAATCAAACGCGACGAGGTCGAGCTTAGTGTAATTGACAACGGCCAAGGCATGTCGGACACGGCACTGACGCACGCTTTCGAGCCTTTTTATACCGAAAAACGTGGCACCCACGAGCGGGGCAACGGCCTGGGGCTGTCCATCGTCCACGCGATCATCCAGGATCACGGCGGACGGATCGAGGCGCATAGCGACGGGCCGGGGCGCGGCAGCCGATTCACTTTTTCGCTACCCAAGGCGGGTATCCGCACGACTGAGAGAAACCATGACCGATCCGATGCCGACACATCCATCGCCTAACCGACGCGTGCTGGTCGTCGAAGACGAACCGAGGCTACGAACGATGTTGTTGCGCGCGCTGCCGGACATGGGATTTGTTCCTATCGGGGTCGGGAGCGGGGAGGATGCGCTCAAGAGTATGGAAGACGAGCCGGCGGCGATCGCGGTGCTGGACCTGAACCTCCCGGGGATCGGCGGGCTGACGGTCTTTGAGCGGATACGCGAACGGTGGCCCGACACGCAGGTCATTGTGATGACCGGCTACGGCGACCTCGACGCGGCGCAGCAGGCGATCCGGTTGAACGTCGCAGACTTCCTGACTAAGCCTTGCACGCTCGGCGATCTGGAGCAGGCGTTGGATCGCGCGTGGCGTCGCAGGCTCGATGAGAAAGGTAAACCCTCCACCGCCCCCGGGATTGCCCCGCCCCACCGGGATACCTCCGATGCACAATCAACTGCGGATGCCGACCCGGCTTCGATCACCCAACAATCGCACACGATTCAGCACGTGGAAAAAGAACTGATCCTCGCTGCGCTGAGGCGCAACGAGGACAACCGCACCGCCGCGGCTAAGGAGTTGGGCATCAGTGTGCGGACACTGTACTACCGGTTGTCGCAGTATGAGATCGATCGGCCTGATTGATTGGGCGGCTAAGCGTCACCAGAATAGCCGTGCCCCTTGAACACCCGGGATTGGGGCCTGCCTCACGGGCGGGATCGCCGATTCAAGGCGTTTCAAGACAATCTAACCACCTAAAACACCTCAATAGTGCTTGATCCACGGTGGGGCGCGTGTAAAATAAGATAATGCAAGACCTCGGCGGGCAAGTGACATTTATTGGTAGATGTATCAGTCCTTTATCAGCCTCGGCATCACGCACCGCCAGCCCGTCATAAGCCCACACGGAGAGATAGAGCCTATGCCCGTCTGTCGGAAACGCCCTCATGGCTTCACAAACCCGCCCGGGGCGTTCACACTCATCGAGCTGCTTGTGGTCATCAGCATCATCGCGGTGCTGGTGGGGATATTGCTGCCGGCGTTAAGTAGTGCGCGTGAAAGCTCAAAGCGAATCAAATGCCTTAGCAACCTTCGACAAACCGGCGTGGCATGGGAGATGTACCTGAATGATGGAGAAGGATATTTCCCATACCAGCCCACCTTCAAGTACACATGGTTGTACGGCGGGATCGATCCACTGAATCCAGATACTATTCGGCCACTCACACCCTACGCTCCTGTCGCGGAATTATATCACTGCCCAAGCGACGAAGGCCTCACAAGTAATATCATCCGAACATCCACCCTTTTTGAGAAACCCTTCTATCAATCAGCGCCGACCCTGACATGGGAGGTGGCTAACAGCTACCCGATGAATCGATTTCTTGCGCAGAACATCAACCCTGATATCTTTGCATTAATCGGCAAGCCGCTTGGCGTTAGACGGTCTGACGTTGATGCGTCCCATTCCAAGGTGCTGCTTACCGGTGATGCAACATGGTTCTACACCGACTACAGCGGGTCGGGTTCTGCGGCTGTCTACCAAGCGCCGTGGCACAGCGATAGCAACCGCTCGAATGTGCTCTTCCTCGACGGGCACGCTGACTTTGTTCAGATACTCACGCAAGAAGAAGATGCATGGTTCGGCTGGGAAGCGGGCAGAAACGCGGATTACCAGTTGTACCCTTATAAGAGCGTGCCTAACGAAGAAGCTGACCACTCGTGACCTTGCTAAGTCAGTATGGTTGAACCCCTCGAATTCACCTCTAATCCTCGGTGTCGCCGGCAGTTTCCTACTCGACCTGATCCGATTCCTTTGAGTTTACTTCAGCGGGTTGCTCTTGGGCTGTCTCGATTGTGGGACCTGGAGCGTCAGGGACCTGGTGGATGATGATTTGCAGGCGGAGCTTTTTTCGGGGTTGATCCTGCTTCAATGGAGCGGATGCGGGCGGGATGGATGAGAAGGGTTTGTGAGGTTCCAACAGCCGGCTCCAGTCGAAGGGGGCGGGCAGGCGCGTGGGTGGGGTGGGGGTTTGTTCTTTATTTTTACTTAAGCGGTTTGCACGCTCGTTGGATTCTTCTGTAGATTCATCCTTAGCCGTTTGCGATTCGCGTCGGCGGGGGTTGCTGTCGGGGGTTGCGGTTAAGCCTCTGACTGTCGAGGCGGAATCGAACCAGCCGGAGTGTGTGTCGACCAGACGGTTGGCGGTGGCCTTGGGCAGGTCGGCTTGATCGTCGGTGCCTTCATTGACCTCTTCGAGAAACTCAGCGTCGGCAGTATTCGCAGCGGCGTCCCGGCGGGCTTGCTTCATGGAGAGCAGTGCACCCGCGCCCCTGTCATCCCCGGCTTCAAGCGAAACCGCTTCATGAACCCGCGTGACCAGTTCGGCGTGCTGGCTTTGGGTGCGGTTCAGATAAGTGAGCAGGCTGGGCAGTTGTTCTTCTTCAATAACAACGACGTAGCGAGAAGGCTTAGCAACCTGGCGTGATTTCTCGAAGTCGGCTCCCGGTGTGGTGGCCAAGGCCGGTGCGCGTCTGCCTGAGAATACCCCCCCACCCCCGGATGTGTTCTTGGAGCTTCCACCAATGCCTGCCGCCGCGAACGACTCGTCGGCTGACTCGACGACCAGGCGGGCGCTGTTGCCGATGGCCCAGTCGCGCAGGTCTCGGCGGGCCTGCGTGGGGCTGGCGGAGTTCACCAGAAGCTGGGTTCGGCCCTCCCGGATGGTGCTTGCGTAGCCGGCGAAGACATCGACCGGGGGAACCTGATCCCCCGGGGATACTGGGGCGTCTATCTTACGTTCGGCAAAGTCGGCTTCGGTTGAACCGTCGGTCATGGCGAGCAGGCCGCCGATGGTGCTGGGTTCTGCGGGTGTTGATTCGCCCAGTTCATCCACGCGGGCGTTAGCGGATGCCAACGTGCGTGTCAGTGATTGTTCTTTGTCCGCGATGGTGGACTTGGGAGCTAAAGCAACCGCAGGCAGGTCGGATGTGTCACGCTCGAATTTCGCGCGGTCTGACTTCCCAGCGAGGCTGAGGGACTCTGATTCGGCCACTTTCGACTCAAACCTGTCGGTGGCGGAATCAAGGCCGAGGGCGAGACTGGATGCCGGTACGGGCGAGGATGAATCGCCCGATTCTTTTTCGCTGCTGCGTCGGCCCAGGGCGTGTGAGTCGATGTTGTCGTAGACCTGGTCTTCGTCAAGCAGCGCCAAGCCCGAGCCGACATCGGGGATGGGAGTCTGGGAGGTGTTTGAGTCGGTCTTGTTATGCGCGAACTGTGTGTCGTTGGAGAGCAGGCCGGGGGGGATGAGTGTCTGAAAAACCAGGCCGAAGCTCAGGAGCAGGACGGCGGCGACGGAAGTATACGCAAGGACACGCCGAAACTTCCAGCGGTTAGCAGACATCGGCAGAGGCTCAGGTGCAGCGGGGTCGCCTAAGAGTGCGGAGCGTTCGTGTGCCTGAATAACCTGATCGATCAGGCCGACCGGTGCCGGCGCGGTCCCCAGGCTGCGCAGTGCCTGGCGGTCCAGCTTCATCTGCGAGACGAGTTGGCGCAGCTCGTGGTCGTCGGCGAGTATGGCCTCGAAGTCAGCGCGCTGGTCGTCGGCGAGTTCGCCCTCGACGTAGCTGAGTATGTTGTCCTGGTCATATCGTTGGGTCATTGTCCACCTCCGGCGGCACCTTGTGGTTGGCCCCCGCCCCCGGATTCCCCGCCCCCGGAGATACCCCCGACCGAGCACAGCCGATCCATTTCCTTACGCAGCGAGAGCCTGGCTCTGAATAGTCGGCTCTTGACCGTGCCGACCGGGACATCCAGGGTCTTGCCGATCGTGGCGTAGTCCTGCTGCTCGATATCTCTTAGGATCAGCACAGCCCGGAAGTCGCCGTCCAGATTCGCCAAAGCCAGATGAAGCCGTTCAAGCATCTCACTATCTTGGACGCACTGGTCAGGCCCGGGTTCGCGCTGATCTTGTATCTGATTCCGCAGGGCGGATGCCTGATCGTCAGGGCCGTTATCGGAACCAAACGGCTGATCCAGACTGACGGTTCGGCGGACCCGGCGGCGGCGGAGATGCGAGATCGACTGGTTCATCGCGATACGGGTCATCCAGGTCGCCAACCCAGATTCGCCACGGAACTTGCTGATCCCCTGGATCACCTTCATCAGCACGTCCTGGCAGACCTCCGCAGCGTCATCCGGGTGGCTGACCATCCTCAGGCAAACGTTGTAAAGCCGATCCTGGTAGGCCACGAGGATCTCGCCCAGAGCCTGCTGGTCGCCGCGTCGGGCCTTAGCGAGCAGTGCCTGTTCGGGCGTGGGGGTCATACCAGGGGTTCCGGTCGTTTAGGTGGGAAGGTCGCCTAAGTGGCCTGTTGCTATTGATGTTACGTCCCGCCCCGTGGGAGGGTTCCGACGATTCGGATGGACTCACGCCCGAGCTAACGGGTGCCAACCACTTCCGGGGGAGGCGTCGCTGTTCGTCGGGGAAGCGTGTACTATGGCTTCGCCGCCGCAGACGGTCAAACATCCCCCAAAGAGAGCGACGATGGACCCCGATCAAAGCTACATCTCACCGCTATCCACCCGTAACGCCTCGACCCGGATGCAGGCTATCTGGAGCCAACGCAAGCGTTTCGGCACATGGCGAAAACTGTGGCTGGCGCTGGCGGAATCCCAGAAAGAGCTGGGGCTTGAGATCACCGATCAACAGATCGCGGAGCTTAAGGCCCACCTTAATGACATCGACTACGCCGCCGCCGCTGAGTATGAAAAGAAGCTGCGACACGACGTGATGGCCCATGTCCACACCCTGGGCGATGTTGCCCCCAGCGCTCGACCGATCATCCACCTGGGCGCAACCAGCCAGTTCGTCAACTGCAACACCGAGCTGATCCAGATACGCGACGCCCTGACGATCGTTTCGGAAAAACTCGCCGCAGCAATCGATCGGCTGGCCCGGTTTGCGGATAAATATAAAAATCTACCGACGCTTGGGTTCACACACTTCCAACCCGCGCAACCCACGACCGTCGGCAAACGCGCCACGCTCTGGGCGCATGAATTGTCGATCGGGCTTGAAGAAGTCGAACACCGTTTAGCATCCCTGCGGTTCCGGGGCGTCAAAGGAACCACCGGCACACAGGCGTCGTTCCTAGCACTCTTCGGCGGAGATACACCTAAGTCACACGACAAGGTCGAACAACTGGATCGACTGGTGACACAGAAGATGGGCTGGGATCCGGATAAACGGTATGCCGTGACCGGGCAGACCTACCCAAGAGTCGTAGACGGGCTGGTGGTCTCGAGCCTGGCGTCGGTCGCGGCGGCGGCCCATAAGTTTGCCACCGATATCCGCCTGCTCGCCAACCGAAAAGAAATCGAAGAGCCATTCGGGAAGAATCAGATCGGGTCGTCTGCGATGGCGTACAAGCGCAACCCGATGCGCTGCGAACGGATCTGCGGGCTGTCCCGCTTCGTGATCGGGATGACGCAGACCCCTTTCGTCACCGCCAGCGAGCAATGGCTTGAACGCACACTCGACGACTCCAGCGTCCGTCGGCTAACGCTCCCCGAACCGTTCCTGGCATTAGATGGCGTGCTTGATCTTCTGGTCAACGTCACCTCCGGGATGGTCGTCTACGAAAACACGATCGCAGCGAACCTCGCCGCCGAGCTGCCTTTCATGGCCAGCGAAAACATCCTGATGGCCGCCGTGCAGGCCGGCGGGGATCGGCAGGCATTGCACGAAGTCATCCGCACCCACAGCCAGGCCGCCGCCCAGCGTGTAAAAACAGAGGGCGCAGCAAACGACCTGTTGGATCGGTTGCGATCTGAGCCGGCGTTTAAGAATGTAGACCTGGATGCGGCGCTTGAGCCGACACAATTCGTCGGACGTGCGCCCCAGCAGGTGGAAGCGTTTATTCAAGAGGTTGTTGCGCCGATCCGCGATCGCTACGCCCAGACGATCTCATATGACCCGACGCTTAGCGTCTGATTTTCTAATATGCAGCCATCGGCGGAGCGTTTGACGGGCTGGTATTCGCCGTGATATCCAGCATCCGTTGCAGCGCGACCATCGCCCACTTGCGGGCGTCCGCGTGGACGTGGATGCGGTTGACGACTTTACCCTCGGCAAGGTTATCCAGAACCCAAAGCAGGTGCGGCATGTCGATGCGATACATCGTCGTACACAGGCACTGACAATCCGAGAGCATGCGGACGTGGACGCCGCGGTCTTTGGCTTGCTGTGCGATGCGACTGACCAGGTGGACCTCGGTGCCGATGGCCCAATAACTACCCGGCTCGGCGGCCTCGATCGCCTGGATGATTTTCTCGGTCGAGCCGGTGGAGTCGGCCTTCTGGCAGACGTCGTAACGGCACTCGGGATGAACCATCACATGAATATCGGGCTGCGCAGCCCGGGCCTGATCGACGTGCTCGGGGCGGAAGAGCATATGAACCGAGCAGTGGCCCTTCCAAAGGATGTACCCGGCGTTGAGGATCGTGTCTTCATCATTGCCGCCTAGGAACCCGGGGTCGCGCGGGTCCCAGATGCAGGTGCCGGTCGTGACATCGCAGCCCATCTGCGCCGCGGTGTTTCTTCCCAGGTGTTCGTCGGGAATAAAAAGAATCTTGACCTGTTCGCCATCCTGTAATGGCGTGTCACCGCCCGCGAGTGCCCAGCGGTAGACCTTGTCGCAGTTGCTGGATGTGCAGACCGCCCCGCCGTGCTCGCCGCAGAAGGCCTTGATCGCGGCGGTGCAGTTCATATAGCAGATCGGGATGACCCGGCACTTGACATCGTTCGCAGCGAATAGCTCTTCGAGTTGTTCCCAGGCATCAACGGTCTGGTCGTAGTCGGCCATGTCGGCCATCGAACAACCCGCGCCAAGATCAGGAAGGATGACCTGAACGTTTTCATCAGTAAGGATGTCGGCGGTCTCAGCCATGAAGTGTACGCCGGCGAAGACGACATACTTCGCCTTGGCCTGCTTGACGCGCTCGGCGGCGAGCTGGCTGAGCTTGAAGCTGTCCCCGGTAAAGTCAGCGAAGCGGATCACCTCATCCTGCTGATAATGATGCCCAAGGATGACCAGGTCTTTGCCCATCTCCGCCCGCCGCGCGGAGATAGCGTTGGCGAGGTCGTCGTTGGACATCTCGCTGTAGTGGTCGGGGAGGGTGGGTTGCCAAAGCATATTCAGTACTCTGCGATTCTAAGTAACAACACACTATTGTAGGCCGAACCCCCAAGCAACGCGACGCCAATCTCATAAATCAGCACTCATCCATCACACATCATAAATCCCCGCCCTACCCCGTCCCGCTGAGCTTCCTGACGGTGTGGTCGAAGTTTTTGACCATGGACTGAAGCATGGCGTAGACGATGCCGGCATAGACACCCGTTGCGACCACAGCGGCGACCGCCAGTGAGACCCGCCCGCCGATCGGCTGCTCGATGAAGCCCTCGACGGTGTCCCAGGGGTTAACGATCATCAGCAGGTTGGTCGTGGGGCTTAAGCCGTTCAGGGCCGGGCCGACGTAGGCAACCTTTTGGATAATACTGGCACCACACACC